>JBDTNU010000035.1:0-18656 GCA_039933535.1 Caldimonas sp.
GTCGCCAGGCGCAGGCTGAAGGCTTCAAGTCGGCGGTCGACTGGCGCGACAGCGGTCGCGCGATTCCCGAGGGCGACGAGGCGCGCACGCTCGCTGCCGCGCTCGCGAAGCGGATCAGCGATCCGAAGCAGGGCGGTTGAGCGAAGGGTGGCGCGCGCTCATCACCAGTCTTCCTTCACCGCAAGCGCCACCGCACGGCCGATCGCGCCGCGCGCGGCCAGCCACGCCGTGATCGTTCCCGCGGCGACGACCGCGGCGCACAACGCACCCAGTCGCAGCCACGGCAAGAGCAGGTCCATGGTCCAGTTAAAGCTCTGCGGGTTCACGACCTTGACCAGCACGGCGCTCACCGCGATGCCCAGACCCAGGCCGAGCACGGCGCCGACGCCTGTCCAGACCGCGCCCTCGGCGGCAACGACGGCGACGATCTGGCCGCGCGTGAGCCCGAGGTGCGACAGCAGGCCGAACTCCTTGCGCCGCGCCAGCACCTGCGCCGAAAAGCTCGCGGCGATGCCGAACAGGCCGATCGCGATCGCCACGGCCTGCAGCCAGTAGGTGACGGCGAAGCTGCGGTCGAAGATGCGCAGCGACAAGGCGCGGATCTCGCGCGGCGCTGCGAATTCGAGCAGGGCGCCGTCGTAGCCCAGCTCGCCGGAGAGTTGCCGCAATGCCGCTTCGACGGTGCTCGTGTTCGCGCCCGGCGTGAGCCAGAGGGCGAGGTCGTTGATGCGCTCGTCGCCGGTCAGGCGGCGCCAGTCGTGCGCGTCCAGCACGATCGCGCCGTATTGCCGCGCGTAGTCGCGCCACACGCCGCGAACGAACACCTCGGCGCGTGCACCGCTCGGCAAGGGCAGGGCGAAGCGTTCGCCGATGCGCGCGCCATACAACGCAACCACCGCTTCGCTCACATAGACGGCGACAACGCCAGGAGGCGCATCGACAAGATCGCCCGCGAGCGGCAGGCTCTTCGCCGGATCGTCGAGTGGCCGCGAGATGATCGCCACCGAGGGTCGCAACGGATCGAAGCTCATCGGCACGACGCGTTGTGCATCGGCGCGGCGCACGCCGGGCAGGCGCGCCGCGAGCTCCGGCAATCGTGGCGGCAAGGTCGCGAGGTCGCCGCCGGCCGGGCCGATGGCGGCGCGTGCGTACAGGTCGGCGGGCAGGACGGTGTCGAGCCAATGCGTGACCGCGTCGCGAAAGCTCGCGACCATGACGGTGAGCGCGACCGAGAGCGCGAGGCTGGCCACCACGCCGGCGACGGCGATGGTCGCGCTGTCGCGTTCGTGGCGCGCGCGCTCTACCGCGAGCAGCGCAAGCGGCTGGCGCGGCGGCGCGACGAGGCCTAGCAGCAGGCCGACGCCGCCGGGCACGCAGGCGATGCCGCCGATCAGCAGGCAGGCGACCGAACCGTAGGCCGCGAGCGGCAGCCCGGCGATCGCCGGCAGCAAGGCCAGCCCGATGCCGACGACGACGAGGCCGAGGCCGAGCACGAGCGAACGATGTGCGGCATGGGCCGAGCCCAGGCCCTTCAAGGCTTGCGCCGGTGCGATCCGCTGCGCCGCCCGCGCCGGCAGCCAGCCGCCGACCAGCGCGGCGAGCACGCCGAGCGTGCCGTAGAGCACGGCGCCGCCGGCTTCGAATCGCAAGGCCGGCGCGACTCCGGGAAAGTAGCCGCCGCCCAGGTCGCCGCCGAACAGGCGGAGTGCGAAGGCGGCGAGCGCGGTGCCGAGAACCAGGCCCAGCGCGCTGCCGACGATGCCGAGCAGCGCCGACTCGCCGAGCACGAGCGCGAGCCTCCCGCGCGCCGTCAGGCCGAGCACGCCGAGCAGGGCGAACTGCTGCTGTCGCTTCGCGACTGAAAGCGAGAGGATCGAGAACACCAGAAACGCACCGGTGAACATCGCCACCAGCGCGAGCACGGTCAGGTTGACGCGATAGGCGCGCGAGACATTGCTGACGCGCTGCACCGCTTCGCCTGGGGCTGCGGCGCGCACGCCCGTCGGCAACATCAGCTCGCGCACGACGCGCTCGCGATCGGCGCCTGGCGCAAGGCGGACGTCGATGCGCGAGAGCCGCCCGATCATGCCGAGCAGGACCTGCGCACCGGCGATGTCCATCACCGCCAGCGACGGGCCGCCGGTGGCGACGCTGCCGGCGACGCGCAGGCTGGCGCGTCCGCCCGAAGCCTGCACGACGAGCGTCGATTCGCTGCCGGTCCCACCGAGCCGACGCTCGGCCTCGGCATTGAGGAACACGGCGGCGGGGTCGAGAACGGCGAAGCGATCGGCACCCGGTCTCGGCCGCGGCAGCAGCGCCGGCGACACCGACGCGACGACCAGCGCATCGATGCCGACAATCCGGATCGGCACCCGCTTGCCGGCCGCATCGAAGGCGTAGCTGTCGGCCTCGATGATCGGGCTCGCCACGGCAACATCGGCGCGCGTCGCGATACGTTGGTACAGGGCTTCGTCGAAGCCGGCCTGCGTACCGACGATCTCGAGGTCGGGCTCGCCATTGACCGCGCGCACGGCGGCGCTGAATTCGGCAAGCGCCGAGGCGTTGATGAGATGGACCGAAAACGCGAGCGCGACGCCCAGGGTCACCGCGAACAAGGCAGCGAAGTTGCGCCACGGGTGGTGGCGAAGCTCGGGCCAGGAGAGTTCGCGCAGAAGGGTGAGCACGTCAGTGTCTCCGGGCGCCGTTGTGCATCGACGTCCTCATCTCACAGGACCATGCCATCCGACGTCAGGGTCACGGTCCGATCGGCGCGTGCCGCCGCAGCGCGTGAATGGGTGACGAGCACGCAGGCCGCGCGCTGCTCGCGAACCTGCCCGGCAAGCAGGCTCATGATGCGATCGGCCGTGGCCGGGTCGAGGTTGCCGGTCGGCTCGTCGGCCAGGATCAGTTGCGGGCGGTGCACGAGCGCGCGCGCGATCGCGACACGCTGGAGCTGTCCGCCTGAAAGCGTCTGCGGCAGACGCGGGTCGAAGCCGGCCAGGCCGACGGCCGCGAGCATCGCCCGCACGCGCTCGTCGTCGGGCTTGTGTTGCAGCAGCAGCGGCAGGCCGACGTTGGCGGCGACGCTCAGATGGGGCAGGACGTGAAAGGCCTGGAAGACGAAGCCGAGGTGCTGGCGACGGAACACGGCCTGTGCCGGCTCGGCGAGCGCGTGGATCTCGGTGTTGTCGATGCGCACGGTGCCGGCGTCGATGCTGTCGAGCCCGGCGATGCAGTTGAGGAGGGTAGACTTGCCGACGCCCGACTCGCCGAGGATGGCGACGAACTCGCCGGCGGCGACCGAGAGATCGACGTTCGCGAACACCGGTGCATCGCCGTAGCGTTTGGCAAGCGAAACGATCTCGAGCAAGGCCATTGCGTGCAACCTCGTCAGTGCGGCAAGAGCTCGCGTGCGACGCGTATGACCTGCTCGGTCGCATCGGTCGCGTCGCAGGCGACGACGCGGCGTGACGGCATTGAGCGCAGCCAGGTGAGCTGGCGCTTGGCGAGCTGGCGCGTCGCCGCGCTGCCGGTGGCCGGCAACGAAGAAAGGTCGTCGGCGTCGAGCGCGGCCCAGGCCTGCCGGTAGCCGACCGCGCGCATCGAAGGCATCTCGGCGTGCAGGTCGCCGCGCGCGCGCAGTGCGTGCACTTCGTCGACCAGGCCGGCATCGAGCATCGCGGCGAAGCGCTCGTTGATGCGTGCATGCAACCAGTGGCGATCGACCGGCTCGAGCGCGATCAGCAGCGGCGGTGGTCCGGTGCGGGTCTTGTCGGTGTGCCAGGCCGAGAGCGGCCGGCCGCTGACGCGATGGACCTCGATCGCGCGCTGGATGCGTTGCCCGTCGTTCGGCGCGAGCCGAGCGGCCGTTGTCGGATCGACTCTCGCGAGCTCGGCGTGCAGGGCCGGCCAACCTTCGATTGCGGCGCGCGCATCGATCTCCGCGCGGACGGCGGCGTCGGCTTCGGGCATCGCATCGAGTCCTTCGAACAGCGCCTTGAAGTACAGCATCGTTCCACCGACGAGCAGCGGCAATGCGCCGCGGGCCGCGATCTCCGCGACGATACGGGTCGCGTCGGCGACGAAGCGCGCCGCCGAGTAGCGCTCCGCCGGATCGAGGACGTCGATCAGGTGATGCGGCACGGCCATGCGCTCGGCCAGGCTGGCCTTGGCGGTGCCGATGTCCATGCCGCGATAGACCTGGGCCGAATCGACGCTGACGATCTCGACCCGCATGCCGGGCGCCAGTGCTGCGGCGAGCGCCATCGCCGCGCCGCTCTTGCCCGATGCCGTCGGCCCGGCAATGCACAGACAGCCGTGGCCGCAACTGCGAAGGAGTGAAGCGTTGTTCACGCGAGCTGCGGCTCGACCGGCGCGCGTGCGGCGTACACAGCGGGTAGGAGCGGGCCCGCCATCGCACGGCGCCCGCACCGACACGGGCGAGCACAGGTCTCCGATGACAGGGAGCACGCGGCGATCGATACTGCGCGGCGGATCGCCGCACTCAAAGGAATGACGCCATGAACATGAACCTTGCCATCGGCCCGCTCGTCTCGTTGATCGCCGGCATCCTGATCCTCGTCGTGCCGCGGCTGCTCAACTTCATCGTTGCGATCTACCTGATCATCATCGGACTGCTCGGCCTGTTCGGCGGCCACCTGAACCTGCACTAGAAGCGCTCGCCGACGCCGAGGTAGCGCCACTGTCCGGTCGGCAGGTTGCCGAGCGCCACGCCACCGATGCGGACGCGCTTCAGGCCCAGCACCTGCAGTCCGACCTCGTCGCACATGCGGCGGATCTGCCGCTTCTTGCCTTCACGCAGAACGAAGCGAAGCTGATCGTCGTTGAGCCACTCGACCTCGGCGGGGCGCAGCGCCTCGCCGTCGAGCGAGAGGCCGTGGCGCAGCAGGGCGAGCTTGTCGGGTGCGAGCGGCGTACCGGTCCGGCTGGCGACGCGTACGAGGTACTCCTTCTCGATCTCGCCGCCTTCGCCGACGAGCTGCCTGGCGATGCGGCCGTCCTGCGTGAGAACGAGCAGGCCTACCGAATCGATGTCGAGTCGGCCGGCCGGCACCAGGCTCTTCAGGTGCTGCGGCTTGAAGTGCACGGGCGAGCGATCCTCGCGCCACTGCCGTTCCCGCGTGACCAGAACGCGGGCCGGCTGGTAGCCGTCTTCGGCCTGGCCGCTGACGTAGCCGACCGGCTTGTTGATCAGCACCGTCACCTGCTGCGCCTGGGCGTGGCGGGCCGGCGCGTCGATGGTGATGCGCTGGCCTTCGACGACGCGCGAGCCGAGCTCGCTGACGACGCGGCCGTCGACGCGAACCCAGCCGAGCGCGATCCATTCGTCGGCCTCGCGGCGCGAGGCGATGCCGAGCTCGCTCATGCGCTTCGACAGGCGCACGCTGCCATCGGTGTGGCCGCTCGCCTGCTGTCGCTTCAGCGGCGCAGCGCCGCTGTCGGCCGGGATCCTGGTCGCCATTTCAGCGGCCGCGCCAGAACAGCTGATCGAGCTCGCGCAGGCTGATCTGGCGCCAGGTCGGCCGGCCGTGATTGCACTGGTCGGCGCGCTCGGTGCGCTCCATGTCGCGCAAGAGGGCGTTCATCTCGTCGATCGTCAACTGGCGATTGGCTCGGACGGCGCCATGGCAGGCCATGGTCGAAAGCAGGCGGTCGCGGGCGCGCTCGAGGGCGCTGCTCGCGCCGAGCTCGGCAAACTCGGCGAGCACGCTGCGCGCGAGTTCGACGACATCGCCATCGGCCAGCGCCGCGGGGACCGAACGCAGCGCCAAGGTGCCGGCAGCGAGCGGTGCGAGGTCGAGGCCGAGGGCGCGCAGTGCGTCGGCGCTGCTCTCGGCCGTCGCGATCTCGGCGGCGCTCGCGGCGAACGTGGCCGGAATGAGCAGGGGCTGGATGGCGGGCGCCGTGGCGTCGAGGTCGGCCTTCAGCCGTTCGTACACGACCCGTTCGTGCGCGGCATGCATGTCGACGATGACCAGGCCGGCGGCGTTCTCCGCGAGCACGAAGGTGCCCGCCACCTGGGCCAGGGCGCGGCCGAGTGGCCAGTCCTCGCCTTGGGTGGCGTCGTTCTTTGCAGAGGTGTCGAGTCGGCCTTCTGCACTTGCGTCGTCCGGACCGCGCGACCAGAACGCCGGCACTGGTTCGGCGACACGCAGAGCCGACGCCGCCGGCCATGCGAGCGGTCGTTGCGTCGGCCAGGCTTCGCCGAGGCCGCGCACGTTGCTGCTGCCCTGCCTCGCGTCGCCAGCTGTAGCCGGGCTCGTGCCGTCCGTGCCGACGACGGCAAGCGCCAGCGCTGCCTGCACGGCCTTGCGCACCGCCTCGTGCACCTCGCGCGAATCGCGAAAGCGCACCTCGATCTTGGTCGGATGCACGTTGACGTCGACTCGCTCGGGAACGACGTCGATGAACAGCAGATAGGCGGGATGTCGGCCGCCATGCAGCACGTCGTCGTAGGCGGCGCGAACCGCGTGCGAGATCAGCTTGTCGCGGATGTGGCGGCCGTTGACGAACACGTACTGCAGGTCGGTGCGGCCGCGCGCCGATCCGGGTGTGCCGGCATGGCCGACGATGCGCAAGCCACCGAGGTCCACACCGACGCTGCGACTGTGGCCGACGAAATCCTGGCCGAGCACGTCGGCCGTCCGCGCGGCACTGCTTGCGCGCGCCCAGTGCGCGACCGCCTTGCCGTCGTGCCAGAGCGCGAACGCCACGTCGGGTCGCACGATCGCCTGGCGGCGCACCGCCTCGACGCAATGCGCGAGCTCGGTGGCCTCGGTCTTCATGAACTTGCGACGCGCCGGCGTGTTGAAGAACAGCTCGCGCACCTCGACGCTGGTGCCGATGCTGCGCGCCGTCGGAAGCAGCTCGCCGGTGCGCGCATCGAGGCGGGTCGCGTGTGCCGCATCGGCGGTGCGGCTGACGATGGCCAGCTCGGCCACCGAGGCGATCGCAGCCAACGCCTCGCCGCGAAAGCCGAGCGTGGCCACGCCCTCGAGCTCGGCCAGCGAGGCGATCTTGCTGGTCGCGTGGCGGCGCAGCGCGAGCGGCAGCTCGGCAGCGGCGATGCCGTCGCCGTCGTCCTCGACAGAGATGGCACGCACGCCTCCGCCCACGAGGCGAATAACGATGCTGGTGGCGCCGGCGTCGACCGCGTTGTCGATCAGCTCGCGAACCACCGACGCCGGCCGCTCGACCACTTCGCCGGCCGCGATCTGGCTGATCAGCTCGCCCGGCAATTCGCGGATCGGCCGGCGCAGGCGAGGCTCGAGGACGGCGTTCATCGCCGCATTGTAGGAAGCGCGGTTTGCCCGGCGTCGGTGGCCGTCAATCGACCAGGCCGCGCGCGCCCAGCCACTCCTCGCAGGTGCGCACCGCCTCGCCCAATTGCCGCGGCTGGCCGGCGTAGTAGTGCGACGCGCCTTCGATCACCCGCATCGTCTTGTCGATGCTGCCCGCGGCGTGAAAGATCAGGCCGGTGTGCGGTTGCGGTACGGCATCGTCGGCGCCGTTCTCGATCGCCAGAAAGGGCACGGTCACGCGTGGTGCGCAGCGCTCGCCGTGCGCCTGGGTGTCGTCGATTGACCATTGCGAGAGCCAGGCGCGCAGGGTCGAGAAGCGCGCCATGCCGGCCGGTGCGCTGTTGGCAAGGCGCGGCTCGCCGAGGTAGCTGGTGCCGGGCTTTCTGCCGTTCGGGTCGAGCGTCGCATCGAGAAAGCGCGGCTCGGCCATCGTCCGATGGGTGACGAAGCCGCGCTCGGCCTGCGCCTCGCCGCGCGCGCGCATCGTCCGCAAGGTCTCCTTGACCCAGTCCGTACGGCGGCGCAGACGCGCAAGTTGCCGCTCGCGAAACCGGGCCAGGTAGTCGGCCGGATACGGCGCGACGTTCGGGTTGCGCGGGTCGTAGAGGTCGAGCTCGACGTCGCGCCGGTCGGGGTCGTTCTCGTCGAGCACGGAGGGGTCGATCCAGTCGGCCAGCAACTGAGCGCGCGACACGTGGGCGGCCTGGAAGATCATCGCGTCGGCGGCGATCAGCCGCGCCGCCGCAAGATCGATCGCGTCGCCGGCCGGCGTCGCGGTGATGCTCGGCCGCTCAGCCTCGGCCTGGTAGAGCAGGGCGAGCGCGCCGCCGCCCGACCAGCCGCAGAGCACGACCTTCTCGTAGCCCCAGACCTCGCGCGCATGACGCATCCAGGCGCCGAGGTCGAGCACCACGTTCTCGAAGATCAGCGGCGTGTCGTTGCGCGCGTAGCGACTGGCGGCGCAGAGCACGTGCAGGCCCTGCCGCGCCATGGCGCGCGGCATCGGCAACAGCTGCAGCGTGCTGGCCGGGTGCATGTAGACGAGCAGGACGCGGCTCGGCTTTCCTTCGGGAACGAAGCGTATGCCTTCGAGGTTGATGGCTCCCTGGCTGCCGGCAAAGCCGTAGACCTCGCGCACCGATGACGACTCGGCGTAGCTCAGGTGCGCCCATTCGGACCGGATTTCGAAGCTTGGTTGCATGGTCGGCAGTGTCGTCGGGCTCGCGAAGTTCGTCGAGGGCGCGGCAACCGCCACAGAGTTGACAGGCGACGCTGTCGGCGTGGCTGAACCGGACCCGTCGCGTGTTAGTTTCAGCGGAATGAACGAAGTCGCCGCTCCCGAGCCCGAAGCAGAGCCCTCGCCTGCCTTCTTGCACGCGGTGGCCGACCTGGCCGTGCAGCAGCCGGTCACGACCTCGCAGCCGATCTTCAACGCGCAGGGAATCAAGCTGCTCGAAGGCGGCGTCAGGGTCGACCGGGGCCTGTACGACAGGCTCGTGTCGCACCGGCTCTCGCGCCCGCTCGACGAATGCGTCGACGCTGATCCGAGCATCGATGCCAAGGAGCTGCGCGAAGCGGCGCTTGCGGCGCTGGCCCAATGGCCGTTCTTCGCGCGCATGGCGCCGGCCGGGCGTACCCGCGAGATCGTGCTCGAGGCGATCGCCGCCGTGCCCTTGCCCAAGCCGATGGCCCTGCACCTGACGCTGGCACGCAACCGTCGGCCGGCGCTCTTCGCACACAGCATCCTGATGGCGCTGCTTTGCGCGCACTTCGCGCGTGAGGGCGGCGCCGCGCTGCACGACGTGGCCGACGCCGCGGCCGCTGGCCTGCTGCACGACATGGGCATGCTTCACATCGACCCGACACTGCTCGATGCCGACGAGCGGCTGAGCGGCGAACGGCTCAATCCCGTCTATGTTCATCCGCTCACCTCGTCGATGCTGATCGGCCGCTTTGCCGAGTATCCGAAGCAGGTCGCGCGCGCCATCGTCGAGCACCACGAGCGGCTCGACGGCTCCGGGTATCCGCGCGGGCTGATCGGCGATGCGATCAGCCCGCTCGGCCGCATGCTCTCGCTCGCCGAAGTCGTGACCGCGATGTTCGACGGCGAGCGCGAGCAGCCCGAGCAGCGCGTCTCGCTCCTGCTGCGCATCAATCCGCGCCGCTACGACCCGGCGCTGGTGCCTTCGATCCACCGCCTGCTGCGTGCCGCACCCGTGCCCGAGCCCGGCGTTGGCGATCCGACCGAGCGATCGATCGCGCGCCTGCTGCGCCTTGCCGACGAGCTCGGCCACTGGCGCGAGACCGCCGAGACCCTGGGCCGCGAGCTCGATGGCGCCCACGCCGCGCTGCTGCTCTCGATGAACGAACAGAACGCGACGCTGCAGCGCATGCTCTATGAGGCCGGAGTCACCCGCGAACAGCTCGGCGCGCTCGGCGACGACGTCGGCGAAGACGCCGCGGTTCGCGTCGAGCTGTGGGCCCTGGCCGAAGAGCTGCTCTGGCAGTTGCATGCCGCGGCGAACCAGTTGCAGCGGCGCTGGAAGGCGACCGAGCCGGCGCTGCCGCATCCGCCCGCGCTTGCCGCATGGTTCGCCGGCGTGGCGTCGCTCGACGAGCAGGGGTCGCCGTCACCCGCTGATCGCGAGCCGGTGCCCGAGGCGTGAACGGGCGCTGGCCATAATCGACCGCATGGAAGTGCTCGGCCACGTTCTCGATTTCGTTCTTCACGTCGACGTCTACCTCTCGACGTTCGTCGCCCACTACGGCGCCTGGGTCTACGGGCTGCTGTTCGTGATCATCTTCGTCGAGACCGGCGTCGTCGTCATGCCCTTCCTGCCGGGCGATTCGCTGCTGTTCGTGGTCGGCACGATGTGCGCCGCCGGGCTGATGAGCCTGCCGCTCGTGCTGCTGCTGCTCTGGCTCGCAGCGGTGCTCGGCAACCAGAGCAACTACACGATCGGCCGGCACGTCGGGCCGCGCGTGTTCCATTGGGAGAGCTCGCGCTGGTTCAATCGCAAGGCCTTCGACCAGGCGCATGCTTTCTACGAGCGCTATGGCGGCATCACGATCGTTGCGGCGCGCTTCATGCCGTTCCTGCGCACCTTCGCCCCCTTCGTCGCCGGCGTGGCGCAGATGACGCGGCGCAAGTTCACTTTCTACGACGTGACCGGCGGCGCGCTCTGGGTCGGCAGCGTGACGCTGGCGGGCTACCTGTTCGGCAACATTCCCTGGGTCAAGGACAACCTGGAGAAGATCATCTGGGCGACGATCTTCCTGCCCGGCGTGCTCGTTCTCATCGGGGCGTTGCGGGCGCGGATGAAGCAGGGCGCGAAACCGGCTTGACCGGTCGTGGCGGCGACGATGCAGACGCGTTGGCGCCGTGGGCGGAGACGCTTGCAAGTGGCGCAGACGCTGCGACGGGCTCGGGATCCGCGTTGGCGGGGCAGGCCTGCTGCTGGTAGACGGTGCGCTTGTCGATGACGCACTTGAACAATTGCGTTCCTGCCGACGCGGTGCTTGCGCCGGCGGCCATCGCAAGCACAAGCGTGATCGCCGTCGCCAGGCCAGTCGCTTGCAGATGCAGCTGTCGCCTCATGAATGCGGCGAGGCGATTGCCGGTGAGAACTGGTCGCCGACGATCTCGGGCTTCATCAGCCGCCAGCGGCCATGCGAGCTCATGTCGAGCACGGTCGTCGTCACCTCGTCGACGCTGGCTGAAGGATTGAGCGTCAGGATGCGCCTGACGCATCGCGTGATCCATTCGGCCGTGTCGCGCACGTAGTCGATCTCGGCATCGTCGAGCCGGCAGACCAGGCGAACGGTCTTTTCGAACGGGTCTTCGGACGGCGTGGGCATCGCCGCGTTTTTAGCGCCTTCGGCTGCGGCGTGCTCGTTCGCGACCGCGCCAAGGGCGCGACGAGCGAGCAAAACGTCACGTCGGGCGAGCGCCGGCCGGAGCGCTCTACCTGACCGTGTAGCCGCGCCCTTCCATGCAGGCAAAGGTGGCGCGCTGGAAGATGCTCGCGTCGTTCATGGCGCCGGTTTGCGTCGTCGCCCAGCGGTTGCATTCCTGTGCGTCAGTCTCGGTCTTGGCCGACGTCTGCCCGTTCTTCGGATAAAAGATCGGATCGGGCGCGCGCGTGGCGGCCGGAACGGGTTGCCCCGAGGAGCGCACGACCCGATCGCCCGGCGCCGGGTCGACGACGACGTACTCGGCGCCCGGCTCGACCACGTAGCCCGGATACGGGTATGCGTAGTAGCCGCCGTAGTACGGGCTCGAATAGGCGAGGGCGCCAAAACCAAGTCCGATACCCAGCCCGCCCCAGAACGGTCCCGGACCCCAGCCGCCGCGGTAGCGACCCCAGCCGCCGCGGTAGCCCGAGCCGCCGCGGTAGCCCCAGCCCCCGGCGCGTCCGCCGCCCTGCCAGCTGCCGTGGCCACCGCTCACGGCAACCCCGCCGGGGCGAGCCTCGACCACAGCGGGCGCGGCGATTGCCGCAGCCGCCAAGAGTGCGGCGGCGAGCTTGCCTGTCATCGTCTTCATATCGATCTCCTTGGCGCCGCTCGAAATCGGTGCCTGGTTGCTTCGAAAAGTCCATTCTGCGCCCGCGATGAATGACCTGCATGGCGCCGCTGACTCGATCGAATACCTTCGAATATCATTCCGCGCTTTTGTTTCATCCAGGGGAACCAGAATGAACTTTCGTCACCCGCTTGCCATCGTCGCCGTTGTCGCCCTTACGGCAATCGCCTTGCCCGCTGCTGCAGCCGAGTCGGTCGGCGAGGCGGCTTCCAACGCCGCCACGAAGACCGGCCATGCCATCGGCGAAGCCGGTCGCGCGACCGGTCATGCCGTGGCTGAGACAGGTCGCAAGGCCAAGGCCGTCGCCAAGAAAGGCGTTCGCAAGGCCAAGGCTGCCGGGCACGCCGCTTCCGCAACGCAATAAGCCGTCTCGCCCGCGCGACTCCGTCGCTTAGCGCTGGAGCGCACGCGCCAGCTCGGCGGCGCACATCGCGACCGCCGTGTTTGCTTCGTCGAGCAGCTTGCCCATGGTGATGAAGCCGTGGATCTGTCTATCGAAGCAGACATAGCTCGCCCGGCCTCCGGCCGCCACCAGCGCGTTGGCGTAGTCCAGTCCTTCGTCGCGCAAAGGGTCGAAGCCGGCTGTCAGCACCAGCGCCGGCGGCAGCCTCGAGAGATCGCCATGGAGCAGGGGCGAGGCACGCCAGTCGAGGTCGTGCGAGGCATCGCCGTAGTAGTTGTCGTGGTAGTACTGGATCGTCTCGCGCTCGAGCACGTAGCCCTTGCCGTTCGACTCGTGCGAGGCATGGCCCCGGCGCTGGTCCGTGGCTGGGTAGATGAGAAGCTGGAAGGCGATCGTCAGGTCGCCCGCTTCGCGTGCCGCGATAGAGACGACGGCGGCCAGGTTGCCACCGGCGCTGTCGCCACCGACGGCCAGCCGTGTCGCATCGAGGCCGAGCGCGGCGGCATGGGACCGCACCCAGTACGCCGCCGCGAGGCAATCGTCGCTGCCGGCCGGAAAGCGATGCTCGGGACCCATCCGGTAGTCCACCGAGACGACGGCGCAGCCAGAGCCGTTGGCGAGCTGCCGGCACAGCACGTCGTGAGTGTCGAGGTCGCCGATCGTCCAGCCTCCGCCGTGGTAGTAGACGAGCACGGGCAGAGGCGCAGGGTTGTCGCTGCGCAGCGTTGGCCGGTAGAGGCGCAACGGAATCGGCCCGTGCGGGCCGTCGGCGGTGAGCTCCGTGATCTCGGCCACCGGCGGCGACTCGGGCTGCGTCAGGGCGCGCCGGTCGCGGTAGAAAAGGCGCGCCTCGACCGGCGGAAGCGATTGCATCGGTGGCAGGCCGCGCTGGGCGATCAGGTCGATGAGGGCTCTGGCTTGGGGGTGGAGCATGGGTCGTCCTTGGATGGCAGCGCGAGGTCGGTGACTGCCTTATAGCTGCCGGCTGCGCGCCAGCGGCGGGTTGCGTGCAAAGTAGCGCTGGATGCCGGTGGCGAGTGCCTCGACCAGCTGAGCCCGATATTCGGGGTCGCGCAGCTTGGATTCTTCCTCGGGGTTCGAGATGAACGCCGACTCGACCAGGATCGACGGGATGTCGGGCGCCTTCAGCACCGCGAAGCTCGCCTGCTCGACGCTGCCCTTGTGAAGCTTGCCGACCTTGCCGATCTGGCCCAGCACTTCGCCGCCGAGCTTGAGGCTGTCCTTGATCTGCGCCGTCGTGCTCATGTCGAGCATCGCGCGCATCACCGTCTCGTCCTTGACCGCGACGTTGACGCCGCCCACCAGATCGGCCGCGTTCTCGCGATTCGCCATCCAGCGCGCCGCGCTGCTTGTGGCGCCGCGTTGGCTCAACGCGAACACCGAAGCACCGCGCGCCTCGGGCGTGAGAAAGGCGTCGGCATGGATCGACACGAACAGGTCGGCCTGGACCCGGCGTGCCTTCTTCACGCGCTCGTGCAGCGGCACGAAGAAGTCGGCGTCGCGGGTCAGCATCGCGCGCATCGACGACTTGGCGTTGATGCGGTCGCGCAGCAGCACGGCGATGGCGAGGACGACGTCTTTTTCGCGCAGGCCGCTGGGGCCGATCGCGCCTGGATCTTCGCCGCCGTGGCCGGGGTCGAGGGCGATCACGACCAGGCGATCGATCTTCGCCTGCGTCACCACCGGCGGGACGATCGGCGGCAAAGGCAGGGTCGGCATGGCGTGCGGCGCCGAAGCCGGCGTCGTCGAAGCCTGGGCGTTCATCCTGCCGATGAAGTCGCCGAGGGCGTCCCGCACCGCCTGCGCGGCGTTCGCCTCGGCCTGCTCCTTGTCGCGGATCAGCTCGAGCAGGGGATCGATTTCCTGAACCGGATGCAGGTCGAAGACGAGGCGATAGCGGTAGGCCGCCACAGGAGCAAGCGTGAACAGTTGAGGCGCCGTCGCCTGCTTCAGGTCGATCACGAGACGCACCACGCGCGGCTGGCTCTGGCCGACCCGAACGCCGGCGATGAACGGATCGTCGGACTGCACCTTGCCGACCAGCTCGCGCAGCTGCGGGCTGAGCTCGAGGCCATCGACGTCGATGACGAGTCGCGACGGGCGCTCGGCCAGGAAGTGCTTTTCCGAGAGCGGCGCATCCGACTCGATCGTGATCCGCGTGTACTCCTCGGCCGGCCAGACACGCACCGCGACGATCGCGGCGCCGAATGCGAGTTCGCGCGCGCCGAGCGTGAGCGCGAGAGAGCCCATGGCGCGCAACGCGGCGCGGCGCGAGCGCGAGATCACGATAGCAGCTCCGCGCCGCGCGGCGTCATGGCGTCGATGCGAACCCGGCGCATCGTGCCTTCGTCATCGGGCAGGATCGCCAGGCGCAGGTCGCAGCGCGGCAGCAGCTCGGCCGCCTTCTCGGGCCATTCGACGAGCTTCAACCCGGGGTTGGCGAAGACCTCGCGAAAGCCCGCGTCCTCCCACTCCTGCGCGTCGTCGAAGCGGTAGAAATCGAAGTGGGCGATCTCGAACGCGCCATGTGCCGCGTTGCTCCGGTAGGGCTCCATCAAGGTGTAGGTCGGACTCTTGACGCGCCCCTCGATGCCGAGCGCCTGCAGCAGATGGCGAACGAAGGTCGTCTTGCCGGCGCCGAGCGGGCCGTGCAGCTCGACGAAGGCATCGCGAAGCGGCGTGCGATCGGCGAAGCTGGCCGCGGTCGACGAGCAAGCGGCCTCGTCGGGCCACAGCATGTGGCGGGTTCCTAGAATCGACGATTGCAATGAGCGACTCTCAAGTCCTTGACGGTGAAACGGTGCTCGCGCAATTGCGAGGCTGGGGCCGCGAGCTGGGATTTTCCCAGATCGGCGTGGCCGACATCGATCTTGCCTCGGCCGAAGCCCCGTTGATGGCATGGCTGGACAACGGTTTTCACGGCGCGATGGACTACATGGCCGCGCATGGCCTGAAGCGCGCGCGTCCGGCCGAGCTGGTGCCGGGCACGCTCAGCGTGGTGACCGCGCGGCTCGACTACCTGCCGCGACAGACCGCGACCGGCTGGCAGGCACTCGAGTGGCAGCGACTCGCCGAACCGAGCCAGGCGACGGTCGCGCTCTACGCGCGTGGCCGGGACTATCACAAGGTCTCGCGCGGCCGCCTGCAACAGCTCGCCGATCGCCTTGCCGACGTGATCGGCCCGTTCGGCCACCGTGTGTTCACCGATTCGGCGCCGGTGCTCGAAGTCGAGCTCGCCACGAAGAGCGGCCTCGGCTGGCGCGGCAAGCACACGCTGGCGCTCGACCGCGACGCGGGCTCGATGTTCTTTCTCGGCGAGATCTACGTCGATCTGCGCCTGACGCCCACGCCTCCGGTCGAGCCGCACTGCGGAAGTTGCAGCGCCTGCATCGATGTCTGCCCGACCCGGGCCATCGTCGCGCCGTACCAGCTCGACGCGCGTCGCTGCATCTCGTACCTGACGATCGAGCTGAAGGAAGCGATCCCGGTCGAGTTCCGCGCCGCGATCGGCAACCGCATCTACGGCTGCGACGACTGCCAGCTCGTCTGCCCGTGGAACAAGTACGCGAAGACAAGTGCGCTCGACGACTTCGATGCGCGACCCGCCTTCGACGATCCGCAACTCCTGGCGCTTTGGGGATGGGACGAGACCGAGTTCCTGCACAGGACCGAAGGCAGCGCGATCCGTCGCATCGGTTTCGAACGCTGGCAGCGCAACCTCGCCGTCGCCCTGGGCAACACGTTGCGTGCGACCGGCAGCGGCGCGGTCGTCGAGGCCTTGCGCTCGAAGCACGTGGCCGCGAACGCGCTGGTCCGCGAGCACATCGAGTGGGCGCTCGCGCAGGCGCCGACCGTTCCGGCCGTCGCGTGACGACAGGGCCGAGGCGACAGTCGCTTCAGGGCGCGCCGGTGAGGAGAGCCAACGCTGCGAGCCAGAGCGGCACGCTCAGCATGCCCAGCAGTGTCGAGACCGTCACCAGCCCGGAGACGAAGCCGCCGTCGCCGCCCATGCGGGTGGCGAGCACGTAGGCGGCCGCCGAAGTCGGCAGGGCACCGAACAGGACGACGATGCTGCGCTGCTCGGCCGGAAGCGCCAGGGCGAGCGCCAGGCCGATGGCGATCACGGGCAGCAGCGCGTGACGGATCGCCAATAGCGCGGTCGCCAGGACCGGCGCGACCTTCAGTCCTCCGAACACCAGACCCGCGCCGACCGCCATCAGGCCGAGCGGCAGTGCGGCGACGCCGATGCGCTGCATCACGGTGGCGATCGATTCGGGCAGCACCAGCCCGGTGGCGTTGGCCACCAGGCCGAGCAAGGTACTGATGACGAGAGGATTGCGAGCGATCTCGCGCCAGTACCGATGTCCGCCGTGACGCGCCAGCGGCCAGACCGCGGCGATGTTGCAGAGCGGAACGGCGAGGGCGATCAGCAGCGCCATCCAGGCCAGTCCCTGGGCACCGTAGAGCCGCTCCGACAAGGCCAGGGCGACGTAGGAGTTGAAGCGGAATGCGGTCTGCGCGCCCGACGCGTGCAGTCGCTTGTCGATGCCGGGCCAGCGCCCGATCGCCAGCGCGACGGCAACGCCGATCGCCGTCGTACCCACGCCCGCCAGCGCCAGACTCGCGCTCGTGCCCAACTGCAGCGGGCTCTTGACGATCGAGTTGAAGAGCAGGACCGGAAAGAGCAGGAAGTAGACGAGCTTCTCGGCTGCTTCCCAGACCGGCCGGTCGAGCCCCGTTCGACGGCAAATGAAGAAGCCGAGCAGGATCAGCAGGAAGTCCGGCAGGAGCAGCAGCGCGTTCGCCATGTGAATGAGTATGCCGGGCGTGCCTCGGGCTTTTGCCAAGCCTCACAACGGTGCTTCCCCTAGACTCGCGCTTCAACGAATGCCCGTGCGGGAGACGTTCACGCGGCATCGTCGATCGAGTAGGACCGGGCAACACGCAGACAATGATCGACCGCTTCATCGACGCGCTCTGGATCGAGGACGGGCTGGCCGCGAACACGCTCGCTGCGTATCGGCGCGACCTGACGATGCTGGCCGAGTGGCTGGTTCGCACCAGCGGCAAGACGCTGGTGGAAGCGGGCGAGGCCGAGTTGCGTGAGTACGCTGTCGTGCGCCATGCCGGCAGCGCGGCGACCAGCACCAATCGGCGCCTCACGGTCTTCAAGCGATTCTTTCGCTGGGCGCTGCGCGAGCGCCTGGCGCGTATCGACCCGACGCTGCGTCTCGCTGCGGCAAGGCAGCCGTTGCGCGTGCCGAAGTCGCTGTCGGAAGCGCAAATCGAGGCCCTGCTCGGCGCGCCCGACGTCGCGACCGTGCTCGGCCTGCGCGACCGGACCATGCTCGAGCTGATGTACGCGAGCGGCTTGCGCGTGAGCGAGCTGGTCGGGCTGAAGACGGTCAACGTCAGCTTCGTCGACGGCGCATTGCGCGTCACCGGCAAGGGCGCCAAGGAACGGCTCATCCCATTCGGCGAAGAAGCGCATGCCTGGATGCAGCGTTACCTCGGCGACGCGCGCGCCGCCATCCTCGGCGGCCAGGCCAGTGACGCGCTCTTCGTCACCGCGCGCGGCGGGCCGATGACGCGGCAGATGTTCTGGAAGCTGGTCAAGGCGCACGCGCTCACCGCTGGCGTTGCCGTGCCGATCTCGCCGCACACCTTGCGCCACGCGTTCGCCACGCACCTGCTCAACCACGGCGCCGACCTGCGCGCGGTGCAGATGTTGCTCGGCCATGCCGACATCTCGACGACGACCATCTACACCCACGTGGCGCGCGAGCGCTTGAAGGCCTTGCACGCCATGCATCACCCGCGCGGCTGAGATGGCGAAGACGAATCATCGAAACGCCGGCATCGTCGGTGTCGGCAACATGGGGGGCGCGATGGCGCAGCACCTGCTCGAGCTCGGCTACGACGTCGGCGTGCGCGACATCGTTCCCGGGCGCGAGACCGAGGCCGCTCACCACGGCGCACGCATCTTCCCGACGCCGGCGGCGCTGGCCGCTGCGCACCGCGTCGTCATCGTCGCCGTGGTCGATGCGGCGCAGTGCGAAGCCGTCCTGTTCGGTGCCGACGGTGTGGCGAGCGCTTCGAGTGCCGGCGCCTGCGTGATGCTCTGTCCGACGATCGGCCCGGCGAGCGTCGAATCGCTCGCGGCGCGTCTGGCCGAACGCGGAATCGACTGCATCGACGCGCCGATGTCCGGCGGCCCGGCGCGCGCCCGCGACGGCAGCATGAGCCTGATGGTCGCGTGCGCCGATGCGGCTTTCGCGGCGCACGAAGCCTTGATCGGCGCGCTCTCGTCCAGGGTCTTTCGCGT
>JBDTNU010000036.1:0-18430 GCA_039933535.1 Caldimonas sp.
AGCCCTGGAGCGTTGATTCTCAAGGGCTTTTTGATCTTCCCGGGACTGCTCGGGACCTTGCTGGACTATCCGGATGGTGGAGAGGAGGAGGATCGAACTCCCGACCTTCGCATTGCGAACGCGACGCTCTCCCAGCTGAGCTACCCCCCCACTGCGGTCGGCAGTTTAGCAAACGCTCGAGTGTCCTTCGCGCGCCGGACCGGCCATCCGGGAATAGCCCACCCCAATGCATCAAATTGAAGGCATGTATTGCCGTTCGCGACGCGACCGGTTACGGTTCGTTGATTCGTTCGCTTCCCGCGGGCGGGTTCGTTCACTTGCCACCGAGGAGATCGTCATGGGTTTGAAGGGATCGAAAACCGAGCAGAGCCTGCGCGACGCGTTCGCCGGCGAATCGCAGGCAAATCGCCGCTACCTCTACTTCGCAAACAAGGCCGACATCGAGGGCCAGAACGACGTGGCCGCGCTGTTCCGCTCCACCGCCGAGGGCGAGACCGGCCATGCCCATGGCCACCTCGAGTTTCTCGAACACGGCGTGGGTGATCCGGCCACCGGCCTGCCGATCGGCTCGAGCCGGCAGAACCTGATGGCCGCCGTCGCCGGCGAGACGCACGAGTACACCGACATGTACCCAGGCATGGCCAAGATCGCCCGCGACGAAGGCTTCGACGAAGTGGCCGACTGGTTCGAGACCCTCGCCAAGGCCGAGCGCTCGCATGCCAACCGCTACCAGAAGGCGCTCGACGCACTGGTCGACTGAAGAACGGTCGATGATGAGCAGAACAAGGGCCTTCGTGGCCCTTGTTCGTTGATGGAACGGATACGACGATGACCCTGCGCGAAGGCAATCTCGAGGCACCGACCCGGCACTCGATCGACTGGAAGGGCGCCGACTATTTCGACGAGGCGAAAACGCTGGTCGAGATGGAGCGCGTGTTCGACATCTGCCATGGTTGCCGCCGTTGCGTCAGCCTCTGCCAGTCGTTCCCGAATCTGTTCGACCTCATCGACGCGACCGTCGACGGCGAGGTGCACGGCGTGGCCAAGAACGACTACGCCAAGGTCGTCGACCAGTGCTACCTGTGCGACCTTTGCTACATGACAAAGTGCCCTTACGTTCCGCCGCACCCGTGGAACCTCGACTTCCCGCACCTCATGCTTCGCGCCAAGGCGATCAAGTACAAGAAGGGGGAGGTCGGCGTGGGCGAAAGGCTGCTCGCTTCGACCGACGTGCACGGCCAGCTTGCCGGCATTCCGATCGTCGTGCAGGCGGTCAATGCCGCCAACAAGACGAAGCCGGTGCGCAAGCTCCTCGACGCCACGCTAGGCGTGCATCCGGATGCCTGGCTGCCGCCGCTCGCCACCAGGCGCTTTCGCAGCGGCGCGGCGAAGTCCCGCGCCGGCGCGAAGGTCGTCGACGGAGAGCGCAGCCCCGGCAAGGTGGCGATCTTCGCCACCTGCTACGTCAACTACAACGAGCCCGGCATCGGCGACGACCTGCTCAGGCTGCTCGAGCACAACGCCATTCCCTACGAGATCGTCGAGAAGGAAAGCTGCTGCGGCATGCCCAAGCTCGAGCTCGGCGATCTCGAGGGCGTGGAGAAGCACAAGAACGACAACATTCCCGTCCTCGTTCGCTACGCGAAAGAAGGCTGGGCGATCGTCTCGGCGATTCCGTCGTGCACCTTGATGTTCAAGCAGGAGCTGCCGCTGCTGTTTCCCGAAGACGCCGACGTCAAGCTCGTGCAGGCGGCCATGTTCGACCCCTTCGAGTACCTGATCGCGCGCCATCGAGACGGTCTGCTCAAGACCGATTTCAAGACGCCGCTCGGCAAGGTCAGCTATCACATTCCGTGTCATGGCCGGGTCCAGAAGATCGGCCGCAAGACCGAGGAGGTGTTCAAGCTCATCGGCAAGTCGGTGGCCGTGGAGCTGAACACCGTCGAGCGCTGCTCGGGCCATGCCGGCACCTACGGCGTGAAGACGCCGACGCATCCGGTGGCCATGAAGATCGGCAAGCCGGTGTTCAAGGCGATGGGCAATGGCACTCCCGATTTCATCAGCTCGGACTGCGCGCTGGCCGGGCATCACATCGCCCAGGGCATGGCCGAGAACGGATTGCCGGCGGCGCAGCTGGCACATCCCTTGAGCCTCGTCGCTCGAGCCTACGGCCTCAAGTAGCCAATCCAATGACGATCACCCGCGACAAGCTGCTCTCGCTCGAGGCCTACGCCAGGATCCGTTCCTCGAGCCGGCCCGCATTCATCGCCCATCGGCGCTTGCGCAGCGTGCAGCTCGGCGAGCACCTGAACCTGCAGTTCGAAGACGAGACCACGGTGCTGCGCCAGATCCACGAGATGCTGCACATCGAGAAGATCTTCGAGGAAGAAGGCATCCAGAGCGAGATCGAGGCCTACGCTTCGCTCGTTCCGGACGGAACGAACTGGAAGGCGACGCTGCTGATCGAGTATCCCGACCCGAACGAGCGCAAGCGCGAGCTGGGCCGGCTGATCGGCGTCGAGGACCGCGTCTTCGTCGAGGTGGAAGGCCACGCGCGCAGCTATGCGATCGCCGACGAGGACCTGGACCGCGAGAACGACGAGAAGACCTCGGCCGTGCACTTCCTGCGCTTCGAGCTTGCCAGGCCGGCGCGCGAGGCGCTGCGCGCCGGCGCCAGCGCGAGGCTCGGCTGCGACCACACGAACTACCCGGCCCACGTGGCCATCGCGCCCGAGACGCTGGCGAGCCTGGCCGGCGATCTGCGCTAGGTCGCCGCGCGCCGCGGCCATCGAGCGCGGCACGGTCGACCGCTCCGGCGACCAACCGCCGAGCCAGTTTCTGCACTTGATCGTCCGTGCGGCTGCGTGCGGCTGGATGGCACGACGCTTGCGATCGCCCTTGCCGAAGACCTGGAACCCGATCGGTTTCACGGTCGGGATCCCAATCGGAGTGCAGCAATGAATGCCAAATTGGCGCGGCCGTTCGCTGGCCGCATCGACGTGGTGCAGGGCGGTCGCCCGGAGGGCGAGAGATCGACTGTGGCGCAGTCCGTCTACGAGCGCATCAAGGACGACGTGTTCGAGTTCCGCATGGCACCGGGCGAGCGCTATTCGGAGCAGGAACTGGCCACGCGAATGGGCGTTTCGCGCACGCCGCTTCGGCTCGCGCTGCACGTGCTGGCGCGCGAGGGCTTCCTGGTTCGTGTCGACGGCCATGCCGGCTGGATGGTCAAGCCCTTCGACCTCGCCTACTACGAGGATCTCTACGACTTTCGCGTCCAGATCGAGCTCATCGCGGTTCGCCGCTTGTGCTCGATGGACCCGGCGCCCGACCTGTCCGACCTGTGCGCCTTCTGGCGCGTGCCCCGGCGCCAGCGCAACCTCGACGGTCCCACCGTTTCGCGCGAGGACGAGAAGCTGCACAGCACCCTGGTGGCGCTCGCCGGCAACCGCGAGATGCTGCGCGTGCATGCCGACCTGACCGAGCGCATCCGCATCATTCGCCGGCTGGACTTCATCGAGCCGGCACGCATCAAGTCGGCGTACGACGAGCACGACAAGATCCTCGGCGCACTGCTGGCGCGAAAGTCCGGCGACGCCGAGATGCTCGTCAAGGCCCACATCGCCAGCTCGCGCGCCGAGATCCGCCACATCACGCTGCATCGCCTCTCGCTTGCCTCGATGCAGGCGCGTCAGGCGGCGCGCGCCTGAATTCACCGCGACCGAGACAGGAAGGAAAGAACGCCGATGACCTACGACCTCGTGCTCGCCGGTGGGCACTTCATGGACCCGGCGCAAAAGCTCGACGGCGCCTACGACGTCGCCGTCACCGCCGGCAAGGTCGCTGCGATCCTGCCGCGCGGCGCGCCTGCGCCGGCCAGGGAGCGCATCGACGTCGCCGGCAGGCTCGTGATCCCCGGCATGATCGATACCCACGGCCACGTCTTCGAGCACGTGACCGGCCGCTTCGGCCTCGACGCCGACCTCTGCGGCGTCTGTTCGGGCGTGACGACGCTGATCGACCAGGGCGGCCCTTCGTGCATGACACTGCCGGCCTTCCGCGAATACGTCGTCCGTGCCAAGCAGACGCGCGTCTTCGCGTATCTCTCGGCCTATCTGGTCGGCGGCATGGAGGGCCACTACTACCCGTCGCTCTACAAGCCCGACTGCCTGGACGTCGAGGCCACGGTGAAGGCCGCGCTCGCCAATCCCGACATCGTCAGGGGCTTCAAGGCGCACGCCGAGCTCGGCGGCTTCGCGCGCTGGGGCGCGGAGGTGATGCGCAAGTCGGCCGAGATCGCGCGCCGGGCGCAGATGCCGCTCTACATCCACTTCGGTCAGCTCTGGCCGCTGCCGGCCGAAGGCGACAACGGCGTCGACGCAGACGGCATCCTCGCCCAGGTCGTGCCGCTGCTGAAGGCGGGCGACATCCTGGCCCACCCCTTCACGCGCCACCCCGGCGGCTTCGTCGACCGCGAGGGCCACGTCCACGCGATCGTGCGCGAGGCGCTGGCCATGGGCCTCAAGGTCGACGTCGGGCACGGCTCCCACTTCAGCTACAGGATGGCGCGCATCGCGCTCGACGCCGGCATCGTCCCCGACACGCTGGGCGCCGACATGCACGGCTACAACACCGTCGTGCCGCAGGCCGCCGGCACGCCCGACGAGCATTCCGACAAGGACCACATGTTCTTCGGCCAGGTGCGCTTCTCGCTCGCCTCGGCGATGACGGCGATGCTCGCGCTGGGCCTGCCGATCGAGCACGTCGTGCGCATGGTCACCTGCAACGTCGTCGACATCTTCGGCCTGCCCGCCGAGCTCGGCACGCTGGCGGTCGGGCATCCCGCCGACGTGAGCGTGCTGCACGACGAACGCGGGCGCTGGACGCTGCGCGACAACGAGGGCACGCAGATCGTCGCGGATCGTCTGCTGCGCCCCGCCTTCTGCCTGCGCGAGGGCGTGCGCCACGACGCCGACGCCACCATCCTGCCGGTGGCCCAGGCGGCCTGAGCCAGCGCATGGACGCGAGCGAACAGAAGCGCCTTGCGCCCGACGCCGGGCATGGCGTCGGTGCGCGGATGTTGCGCAAGGAAGACGCGCGCCTGCTCGCCGGCCGCGGCCAGTTCGTCGGCGACATCCGGATGCGGGACATGCGCGAGGTGGCCTTCGTGCGCTCGCCGGTCGCGCACGGGCGGCTCGGCGCCATCGTCAAGCCCGAAGGATGCGAGGGCCAGGTGTTCACGATGGACGACCTGGCCGGCGTGAAGCCGATCCGCGCGGTCTCGAGCCTGCCGGGCTTCAAGCCCTCCGACCAGTGGCCGCTCGCGCGCGGCAAGGTACGCCAGGTCGGCGAGCTGATCGCGATGTGCGTCGCCGCCACGCGCGCCGAGGCGGAAGATCTCGCCGCCCAGGTCCTCGTCGAGATCGACGACCTGCCCGCGGTCGTCGACATGCTCGAGGCGCGCAGCGCCGCGCCGCGCGCGCTCGTGCATGAAGAGTGGGGCGACAACGTCTTCCTGCACACCGACATCCGCGGCGACCTCGCCGCGATCAAGGCGAAAGCGCCCGTCGTCGTGCGCCGCCAGGTGCGCACTGCGCGCCAGTCGATGGCACCGATCGAAGGCCGCGGCGTCCTCTGTCACTGGGACGCGCGGCTCGAGCAGCTGGTGGTGCACAGCGCGGCGCAGATGCCGCACATCAATCGCGCCGGCTTGTCGGAGTGCCTGGGCATCGACCAGGGGCACATCCGCGTGGTCTCGCCCGACGTCGGCGGTGGCTTCGGCTACAAGGGCATCCTGCTGCCCGAGGAGATCTGCCTCGGCTGGCTGGCGATGCGCCTGCAGCGACCCGTGCGCTGGCTGGAAGACCGGCGCGAGCAGCTCACGGCCAACACCAACTGCCGCGAGCATCACTACGACATCACGCTATATGCCGACCGCAGCGGCAAGCTGCTGGCGATCGACTGCGACGCGACGGTCGACTCGGGCGCCTATTCGTCGTACCCGTTCTCGGCCTGCCTCGAGGCAGCGCAGGTCGGCTCGATCCTGCCAGGCCCCTACAAGATGGAGGCCTACGCCTGCCGCACCTGGTCCGTGGCCACCAACAAGCCGCCGATCCTGCCGTACCGCGGCGTCGCGCGCACCGGCGTGTGCTTCGCGCTCGAGATCCTGATCGACGCGGTCGCCCGCGCGGCCGGGCTCGAGCCGCACGAGGTGCGCTTGGCCAACCTCGTGCGGCCCGAGGAGATGCCGTACGACAACGTCACCCACAAGCACTTCGACTCGGGTGACTATCCGCAGGCGCTTCATCGCGCGCTCGATGGGCTCGACTGGAAGCGCTGGCGCGCGCGCCAGCAGCAGGGCGAAGCCGATGGTCGGCTGGTCGGCATCGGCCATGCGATGTATTGCGAGCAGGGCGCCCACGGCACGTCGGTCTACCACGGCTGGGGCATTCCGATGGTGCCCGGCCACGAGCAGTGCGGCGCGCGCCTCACGCCCGATGGCGTGCTCGAGCTTCGCATCGGCGCGCACTCGCACGGCCAGGGCCTGGAGACGACCTTGGCGCAGGTCGCCAACACCGTCCTCGGCATCGACGAGCAGCAGGTGCGCCTGGTGCATGGCGACACGGCGATGTCGCCGTATTCGACCGGCACCTGGGGCTCGCGCTGCGCCGTGATGTCGGGCGGCGCGGTGTCGGCGGCGTGCAAGGCGCTGGCCGAACGCGTGCGCCACATCGCGTCGGCGCTGCTCGAGGCGCAGGCCGGGACGCTGCGCCTCGAAGGCGGCGCGGTCGTCGATCCCGCGAGCCTTCGTCGCGTCACGCTGGCAGAGGTCGCGCATGCCTGGTATCGCCAGCCGCAGCGCATGCCGAAGGACGTGAACCCGGCCGGCCTCGAGGTCACCGCCGGCTACAAGGCAGTGCGCGACACCGGCACCTTCAGCTACGCCTGTCACGCCTGCGCGGTGGCGGTGGATCCCGAGCTCGGCACGGTCGAGCTGCTCGACTACGTGATCTGCGAGGACGGCGGCACGCTGCTGAACCCGATGGTGGTCGAAGGCCAGATCCTCGGCGGCCTGGCGCAAGGCATCGGCACCGCGCTCTACGAGGAGATGCCGTACGACAGCGAAGGCCAGCCGCTCGCCTCGACGCTGGCCGACTACCTGCTGCCCGGCGCGACCGAAGTGCCGATGGCGCGCCTCGACCACATCGAGACGCCCTCGCCCTACACCGAGTTCGGGCAGAAAGGGATCGGCGAAGGCGGGGCGATCGCGCCGCCGGCGGCGATCGTCAATGCGATCAACGATGCGCTGGCCAGGTTCGGCGTCGAGCTGACGGACTGTCCGGCGTCACCGCGCCGCGTGCGCGACGCGTTGCGCCGCGCCGGCATCGGAGTGCTCGAGTGAAGGCGGCGCCGTTCGACTACCTGTGCGCCGGGAGCGCGGCACAGGCCGTCGCGTGGCTGGGCGAGTCCGAGCTCGCCAAGGCCTGCGGCGGCAGCCAGTCGCTGGGGCCGATGCTCAACCTGCGCCTGGCGCAGGTCGACCGCCTGGTCGACCTCAGCCGCATCGAGGCGCTGACCGGGTTTGCGCTCGACGACGACGTGCTGCGCATCGGTGCCGCGGTTACCCACGCGCGTATCGAGGACGGCGAGCTGCCCGACTGCACGCGCGGCCTGCTGCCCGCGGTCGCCGCCGGCATCGCCTACCGCGCGGTGCGCAACCGCGGCACGATCGGTGGCAGCCTCGCGCACGCCGATCCGGCCGCCGACTGGGTCAACACGATGTGTCTTCTCGACGCCGGCATCGTCGTGCTCGGGCCGGCGGGCGAGCGACGGATGCGGGCGAGCGCCTTCTTCGTCGGTGCGTTCACGACCGCGCTCGCGCCCGACGAGATCATCGTCGCGGTCGAGGTGCCGCGCTTCTCGGTCCGGGCGCGCTGGGCCTACCGCAAGGCCTGCCGCAAGCCGGGCGAGTTCTCCGAGGCCACCGGCGCGGCCTGGATCGATCCCGAGCGCGGCGTCGCACGCGCGATGTTGGGCGCGTTGGGCAGCATGCCGCACGTTGTCGAAAGCGCAGACGCGCTGGCGGCGCTGCGTCGGCCCGGCGGCGTCGCGCGCGCGCTCGACGATGCCGGCGTCGACGATCCCTACGAGCGCGAGGTGCACGCCGTGATGCTGCGTCGCGCGCTCGCCGACCTCGAGGCGTTCGCGTGAAGACGCTCATGCTGGCCGTCAACGGCGAGACGCTCGCCGCGCCTTGCGAAGGTCGCACCCATCTTGCCGACCACCTGCGCGAAGCGCTGGGCCTCACCGGCACGCACCTCGGCTGCGAGCACGGCGTGTGTGGCGCCTGCACGGTGGAGATCGACGGCGCGCCGGCACGCTCCTGCATCACGTTCGCGGCGGCCTGCGAGGGCCGCGTGATCCGCACGATCGAAGGGATGGCCGACGACGCCGTGATGGCGCAGCTGCGAGCGGCCTTCAGCGCCGAGCATGCACTGCAATGCGGCTACTGCACGCCCGGCATGCTGATGACCGCGCGCGACATCGTGCTGCGTCTGCCCGATGCCGACGAGGCGCGCATCCGTCTCGAGCTTGCCGGCAATCTGTGCCGCTGCACGGGCTATCGCGGCATCGTGCTGGCGATTGCGCGCGTCCTGGCCGAACGCAGCGAGGCGGCCCATGCAGCTTGAGCAGAGCTTCGAGCTGCCCGCGCCGCCGGCGCTTGCCTGGCCGGCCTTCAGGAACGTCGAGCTGCTGGTCGAGTGCCTGCCCGGCGCCGCACTCACCGGACCGGCCATCGAAGGCGAGCTGCCGTTGCGCCTGGACGTGAAGCTCGGGCCCATTGCTGCCGCGTTCGTCGGCAGCGGCCGTGCCAGCTTCGACGATGCAGTGCAGGGAGGGCGCTTCGAAGGCACGGCGACCGATCGGCGCACCCAGTCCCGCGTCAAGGGCGCGGCCGACTTCAAGCTCGCGGCCGAAGGCAGCGGCACGCGCGTGACCGTGCTCGTCGACTACAGCCTCACCGGCACGCTCGCGCAGTTCAGTCGCGGCGCCATCGTGCGTGAGCTGGCCTCGGCGCTGACGGCGCAGTTCGCCGAGAACCTGGCCGCGCGCGTGCGCGCTGCGGAGCCGGCCGCGCCAGGCATCGGCGACGCGGCGCCCGCCGTCGCGACCCCTGCCGCCAGCGTCGCGCCGCTCGATGCCTGGTCCCTGTTCTTGCGCGTGCTCGTCGCGCGCTGGCGTGCGCTGTGGCGCCGCGCCTGACCACTCTTAACGATGAGGTTGCCATGCCCAAGCTGCTGACCCCGGAGCAAGTCGATCACTTCCAGGACCGGGGCTATGTCTTCCCTTTCCGCGCCTTCGACGCCGCTCAGGCCGAGAGCTACCGCGAGCGCATCGAGGCCTACGAGCGCGCCGTCGGCCACGATGCCAACCGCACGCTCAAGATCAAGGGCTACCTCGCCTTCCCCTGGCTGATGGAGATCGCGACCCATCCGCACGTGCTCGATGCCGTCGAGGACCTGATCGGGCCGGACATCCTGCTCTTCGGCGCATCGGTCTTCGCCAAGGACGCGCGCGACCCGCGCTACGTCTCGTGGCACCAGGACTCGGCCTACTTCGGCCTCACGCCGCACAGCGAGATCACTGCCTGGGTCGCGCTCAGCGACGCCTCGACGGAGATGGGCTGCCTGCGTATCGCGCCGGGCACGCATCGCGGGCCTGCGCTCCGGCACGTCGAGACCCACGCCAAGGACAACATGCTGGCGAAAGGGCAGGCGCTGACCGGCATCGACGAGGCGAGCGCGATCGAGATGCCGCTCGCGGCCGGACAGTTCTCGCTGCACCACGAGCACACCGCCCACAGCTCGCTGCCCAATCGCTCGGGTCGGCGTCGCATCGGCTTCGCCTTCTTCTTCATCCCGACCCATGTGCGCATGGCCGAAGGCCGCGGAAGGGCCACGCTGGTGCGCGGCGTCGACCGCCACGGTCACTGGGACCCGGACGACCTGCCGCGATTCGATCTCGACCCGGTGGCGATGAAGCAGTTGAGCGCCTCCTGGGGTGCCTACAAGGACGGCGAGGTCAAGCAGGCCTCCGACATGGAAGCCTCGCAATAGGACTGCGCGATGAGCCAGGCTGCCTTCGCGATGACTCGCACGATCGACGCGATGCTGGCCGTGCGCCCCGCGGTGGTCGGCGTGCGCACGGCCGCCGATGCGCTGGGCCTTCGCGAGCGCGAGCTGCTGCACGCGGGACCGCCGCTCGCCGATCCGCGCCGGCCGCCAGCGCCGCTCGCGTCGTCGATCGTGATGAGCTGCCTGCACGAGGGCTGGGCGCGTGACGAAGCCGAGGCCGAGGCGTTGCTGGCGTGCGGTGCGCTGCGGCTTGCGTCGGCGCAGTCGCGCGCTTGCGTCACGCCGCTGGCGGCGGTCGTCACGGCGGGCACGCCGTTGTTCGAAGTGCGCGACGCGCGCGGTGCCGGCGCTGCGATGCACGCCCCCGTCTCCGTCGTGCGCGGTGCCGACACGCGCATGGGCACGCGCGACGCCGGCCTCGGCGCACGACTGCGGACGCGCGACCGCGAGACGGCGCCGGCCTGGGCCGTGCTGCTGGATCGCGGTGGACCGGTCGACCTGTGGGCGCCTGCGGTCCACGGCCTGCGCCATGGCGACGAACTGCACAGCCGCACCACCGCGGCGAACGAACTTCTCGCGGCCACCCTGCGTGAGCGAGGCGACGCGACGCTGGCCGATGACGTGGCGGCGACACCGCTCTTCTTCCTCACGCCCTGGATGGCGGCGTGCGCGCTGATCCTCCGAGAAGCCGAAGGTGGTGATTTGCCGACGCTCGTCACGCGCGCCGGCGGCAACGGCGAGCGCTTCGCGATCGCGCTGGCCGCCTTGCCCGCGCACTGGATCGCCTGCGACGCACTGCCGCCGCGCGGCCCGTTCGTCGCGAGCGCGCCGGCCGATGTCGCGGTGCAGGGCGCCATCGGCGACAGCGCGGTGATCGACCTGCTCGGCCTGGGAGGCCAGCGTGTCGCACAGGCGCCCGAGCCGCGCGCCCTGGTGCAATCGCAACTCGCGCCCGATCACGACGAGCGCGCGCGGCGCCTGCTGCTGGCGCCGCATCCGGGCCTGCCGGGGTCGTGGCCGATCGGCATCGGCGCGCAGCGCGTCGTCGACCAGGCGACCTCGCCGCTGGTGATGCTGGCCATGATCGCTGCCGATGGGCGAGGCGGCTTTCTCGGCCGAGGCGGCTGCCGCTTGCCGCTGGCGCTGTTCGAGGAGGCCGTTCGTGCCGCACGCTGATCATGCGTCGGCCCGCGCGCCGGTCGAGACCGGCAGTCCCTGGATACGTCCGACGACCGGCTTCTGGCAGCGACTGGAGCCGCTTGCCGAGTGGCACGGCCGCTGGTCGCCGCCGTGGCGCCACGGCGTGCCGGTGCGGGTGCCGGCCGAGCCCGAGGAGCGCGTGCTCTTCCTGCCGATCCGGGCCTTGCCGAACAGCAGCGACCGCGGGGTCGCTTCGCTGATCGCCAACCAGGCGTCGCTCGACGTGGCCGATGCGCTCACGAAGACGATGGGCCGCCTTGCGACGCCGCTCGACGCCGAGGTGGTCGTCGGCCTGCCGACACTGGGCTTCGTGTTCGCATGCGGCGTGGCACGCTCGCTCGGCCACACGCGCTGGGTGCCGCTCGGCTACTCGCGCAAGTTCTGGTACGACGAGGCGCTGTCGACCGAGGTCGCGTCGATCACCACACCCGGGCCGGGCAAGCGTCTCTACCTCGACCCGAACCAGCTCGCGCTGGTTCGCGGCCGGCGCGTGCTGCTGGTCGACGACGCGCTCAGCAGCGGGCAAACGGTGCAACAGGTCTGGACGCTGATGGAACACCTCGGCGCCGAGGTCGCAGGCGTCGTCGTCGCCATGCGCCAGGGCGAACGCTGGCGCGCTGCGCTGGGCCATGAACGCGCGCAGCGGGTGCACGGCGTCTTCGACTCGCCGCTGCTCGAGCTTCGCGACCACGGCTGGTGGCCGATGGCTTCGTGAGCCGCACCCGGGCACAAAGGAACGCTTGATGGCAGGCATCTTGTTGGACGATCAGGCAGTGACCGACGAGCAGCGGGCCGCGCTCGCCCGCGCCATCGCTGCCGAGAAGCGTGCCGCGGCGACGGCGCGCATGGCGGCGATCAAGGCCCGCGTCGGCGCGGCCAAGCTGGCCAAGGCCCTGGCCGTTGCGGGCACGATCGTCCACGACGAGACGATCGAGCCGGGCCCCTGGACGCGAGCGATCCCGGCGGGCCATCACCTGCGCATCATCGACCTCGAAGGCCAGCAGGCGGTCGACTTCCTCTGTTACGACCTTCACGATCCGGAGAACCGCTACAACGCGGCGAACACGATCAAGGGCGCGCGCACGGTCTACCTCGGCAAGGGCGCGCGCCTGTATTCCGATCGCGGCGACGTGCTGATGACCATCGTGGAAGACACGGTCGGCCGTCACGACACCATCGCCGGCGCCTGCAGCAGCGAGTTCAACCACCGCCGCTACGGCATCGTCGGCACGCCGAGCTGCCGCTGCAACTTCATCGCCGGCCTCGCCCGCCATGGCCTGTCGCCGCGCGACATCGCGGCCAACATCAATTTCTTCATGAACGTGCCCGTGCGCGCAGACGGCTCGACCGAGATCGAGGACGGTCTTTCGGAGCCGGGCGACTTCGTCGATCTCGAGGCCGGGCGCGACACGCTGGTCGTGATCTCCAACTGTCCGCAGCTCCTCAACCCCTGCAGCGGCTGGAATCCAACGCCGATTCGTCTGCTCGAGTGGCGCGAGTGAGATCACGCGTTGCATTCACGGCGGCACATGCCTTGCTTTGTGATCGCCTGCCTCGCATCGAACCCGTCATCTGATTCACATCGACAACAGGAGCTCCCATGTCATCTTTTGCATCCAATAACGCTCGCCTGGCCACGCGCTTTTGCGGTCTCGCGCTGACCGCCGCGCTGGCGGCGGCAGCGCTGCCGGCTTCCGCCGCCAGCCTGGAAGAAATCAAGGCGCGCGGCTACATGAGCGTCGCCACCGAAGACGATTACACGCCGTTCGAATTCGTCGAAAACGGAGTCGAGACGGGCTACGACAACGAGCTGCTGGCCCTGGTGCGCAAGAAGGTCGGCTTCGAGATCCGTCAGCAGGTGATGCCCTGGGCGGGCATCCTTCCGGGCGTCACGACGGGCAAGTACGACATGGCGATGACGGCCGTGCTCGTCACCGAGGAGAGAAAGAAGGTCTTCGACTTCGCCTCTCCCACCTGCGCATCGGTCACCTATTTCGCGACCAAGGCAGGCTCGCCGCTCAAGAAGGGCGACGACATGATCGGCAAGGTGGTCGCCGCCGAGACGGGCAGCGCGATGCTCGGTGACTTGAAGGCCTTCGATGCGGCACTGAAGGCAAGCCACGGCGGCCAGGGCTTCAAGCAGATCGTCGAATATCAGGGCTACCCCGAGGCCTATCAGGATCTCGCACTCGGCCGCGTCGACGCTGTGGCCAACACGCAGATCAGCCTGAACTCGTTGATCAAGACCAAGCCCGGCGTTTTCGCGCTCGGCGTCGCCGTCGGCAAGCCTGTCTATATCGCGTGGGCGATCAAGAAGGGCAACGCCGGCGTCCTCAAGGCGATCGACGACGCGCTGCTCGAGGTGCGCGCCAGTGGCGAGATGTACCGCCTGCAGGAGAAGTGGTTGGGCGCGACCTTCAAGGACATGCCCAAGTCGGCGAACTGAAGCACGACGACGCCGAGACGCGGTGCCCAGGCGCGTTCCATGACCACCTACGACTACCTGAGCATTGCGCAGGGGGCGTTGACGACGGTATGGCTGTCGGCCGCCAGCCTGTTGCTCGGCATCCCGCTGGGGCTGGGCCTGGCGCTTGTGCGCTGGGCCCGCGTGCCGGTGTTGAACCGGCTCGTGATGGGCTACGTCAGCGTGGTCCGCGCATGCCCGCTCGTCACGCTGACCCTGTTGATCTATTTCGCGCTGCCGCAGTTCGGTATCTCGCTCGATCCGTTGCCGGCGGCGCTGGCGGCGCTGACGATCGCCACCGCGGCCTTCAACTGCGAGATCTGGCGCGCCGCGCTTGTCGATTTCCCTCGCGATCAGTACGACGCCGCGCGGGCCTTCGCGATGCCGCGCGGCCTGCGCTTTCGCCGCATCGTGCTGCCGCAGATCTGGCGCTCGAGCCTGCCGGGGCTGGTCAACGAGATGACCTTGCAGATCAAGGCCACGCCGGCGGTCGCGGTCATCGGCATCGTCGAGATCACGCGTGCAGCCCTGCGCATCGGCGCACGCACCTACGACCCCTTGCCGCCGTTCGTTTTCGCGCTCTTGCTGTACAGCCTGATCGTGATGGTGCTGGTGAGGCTGCAGCGCGCGAGCGAGCGCCGGCACTCGGCGCGTGGGATGCGATGAGCGATTTTCTCGTCGTCTGGGAGCACCGCGACCAGCTGCTGACGGGTCTGCTCAACACCCTGGGCCTCCTTGCGGTCGGGGCGACGGCCTCGCTGGTCTTCGGCGCGCTGCTGACGCCCGCGCTGATGTCTCGCCGCCAGCCCGTCGCACGCCTCGCCGCCGCCTACGTCGACGCGATGCGCTGCGCGCCGTTCCTGCTGTTCGTCTACGTCATCTATTTCGGCCTGCCGACCCTCGGCATCCGGATCAACAACTGGTGGGCGGGCGCGATCGGCCTGATCCTCTACAACACCGCCTACATGGCCGAGCTGATGCGCGGCGCCTGGGCCGGCCTGCCGACCTCCATCGTCGAAGCCGGCCGCGCATACGGCTTCACCGGCTTCGTGCTGCTGCGCCGGATCGTGCTGCCGCCGGTGTTCATCAGCGCGCTGCCGATGATCGGCAACCAGCTCGTCCAGATCGTCAAGGACACCGCCTTCCTCACCATCATCGCCGTGGCCGAGCTCACGCACGAAGCCAACAGCATCCAGTCGACCTACTTCATTCCATTCGCGACCTTCGTGACGGTTCTCCTCTTGTACTGGGCGATCTGCCTGGCGATCGAGGGCGCCGCCGGGGTGCTGTCGAGGCGGGCATCGGAGCGCAGGGCATGAGCGCGGCGGGAGTGTCCGGATGACCGTTGCCGCTAGTTCGGTGCTGCACATGAACGGCATCTCGAAGTCGTTCGGCGCCAACCAGGTTCTGCGCGACGTCTCGCTGCAGGTCCACAAGGGCGAGACGGTGTGCCTGCTGGGTCCGTCGGGCTGCGGCAAGTCGACGCTGCTGCGCTGCGCCAACTGGCTCGAAGTGCCCGACGCCGGTCAAGTCATCCTTTCGGGGCAGCGCGTGGGTGTCCGCAAGGGCAGCACGTTGCGGATGAGCGACCGAGAGCTGGCCCAGCAGCGTGCGCGCATCGGCATGGTGTTTCAGCATTTCGCGCTGTGGCCGCACCTGACGGTTCTGCAGAACGTGATGGAGGCGCCGACGCACGTGCTCAAGCGTCCGAAGGACGAGGTCCGGCGCGAGGCGCAGGCGCTGCTCGAGCGCGTCGGCCTGGCAGACAAGCGCGACGCCTTCCCGTCGAGCCTTTCGGGCGGGCAGAAGCAGCGCGTCGGCATCGCGCGCGCCCTCGCCATGAAGCCCGACATCCTCTTGCTCGACGAGCCCACCAGCGCGCTCGATCCGATGCTGGTGGGAGAGGTGCTCGGCGTGATGCGCGGCCTCGCCGACGAAGGCTCGACCATGGTGGTGGTGACGCACGAGATGGAATTCGCGCGCCAGGCGGCCAGCCGGGTGGTGTTCATGGACGCCGGCCAGATCGTCGAGAGCGGGCCGCCGGCCCGGTTCTTCGCCAGCCCCGAGACGCCCCGAGCCCGCCAGTTCCTGGCGCGCTTTCACGGTCAGCAGGGGGGCGCGCCAACGCCCTTGGCGATACAGCCTTCTCGCTCAATCGCCGCCATTGAGTAAGACGATTGGAATAGTTGAATCGATAGCTCAAAATCCGTGTCGTGGCGCAGAGAGCGCTTTACCAACGACAGGAAAACTGCAGATGAAAACGATCGGCGACAAGCTCGAAGCCTTCAGCGTCCAGGGCGTCAAGCCCGGCTTCAATCACCATGAGGAAAACGGCATCTCGGCCTTCGAGACGCTCACCGAGAAGAGCTTTCCCGGCAAGTGGAAGGTCATCTATTTCTGGCCCAAGGACTTCACCTTCGTCTGCCCAACCGAGATCGTCGGCTTCGACAAGCTGGCCGGCCAGTTCGAGGAACGCGACGCCGTGTTGCTCGGCGGCTCGACCGACAACGAGTTTTCCAAGCTCGGCTGGCGCCGTGACCACAAGGACCTGTCCAGGCTCGGCCACTGGAGCTTCGGCGACTCGAAGGGCTCGCTGGTCGACCAGCTCGGCATCCGCGACAAGGCCGAAGGCGTGGCGCTGCGCGCGACCTTCATCGTCGATCCGGACAACACGATCCAGCACGTGAGCGTCAACAACCTCAACGTCGGCCGCAATCCCGAGGAAGTGCTGCGCATCCTCGACGGCCTGCAGACCGACGAGCTGTGCCCGTGCAACCGCACGGTCGGCGGCCAGACGCTCTGAGCCCAGCGTCGCTGCGTTCCGACCAAGCCCGCTCCGGCGGGCTTTTTCTCGGCCTCTTTGCCCCCGCATTTCAGGAGAACAACGATGGAATTCCTCGCCTCGATCAAGGAACAGATCCCCGACTACGCGAAGGACATCCGCCTCAACCTCGACGGCGTGATCGCGCGTTCCAGCCTGGCGCCTGAAGATGCGCTCGGCGTCGCGCTGGCGGCAGCGTTCGCCGCGGGGTCGAAGCCGTTGATCGACGCCTTCAAGGCCGCTGCGCCGGCCGCCGAAGCAAACGCGGCGCTGACCGCCGCGGCGCTGATGGGCATGAACAACGTCTGGTATCCCTTCGTCGAGATGACCGGCGACGAGGACATGAAGACCCAGCGCGCCGAGCTGCGCATGAACGCTTACTCGACCAATGGCGGCGTGGAGAAGAAGAAGTTCGAGGCGTATGCATTGGCCGCGTCGATCGTCGGCAAATGCCATTTCTGCGTCGGCTCGCACTACGCCTTGCTGAAGAAGGAGGGCATGACGACGCAGCAGTTGCGCGACATCGGCCGGATCGCCGCCGTGGTCAACGCCGCGGCACAGGTGATCGCGGCGAACTGATCGCCGCCCTGGCTCACGTGGGCGCGAGGCGGCGCATCGTTCGCCAGCCATCGGCGCTGTAGACGGCCAGCGCGATCCAGATCAGGCCGAAGCCAACGAGCCGTCCGAGCGTGAACGGCTCGTGGAAGAGCCAAAGCCCGAGCACGAACTGCACGGTCGGGCTCAGGTACTGCATCAGGCCGAGCGTCGTCAGCGGAATGCGCCTTGCGGCCACGGCGAAGAGCAGCAGCGGCAAGGTCGTCGCCGGGCCCAGACCGAGCAGCCAGAGGTTGGTGGCGAGGTCGGGCGCCGGAAAGCTGGTCGCGCTGCTGCCCCACCACCAGACCATGCCCACCAGCGCGGCGGGCGCGAGGATCATGGTTTCGAAGGTCAGGCCTTCGAGCGCGCTCAGCACGGCCACCTTGCGCAGCAATCCGTAGGCACCGAACGTGAGGCCGAGCACCAGGCCGATCCATGGCAGCTTGCCGGCGCCGATCGTCAGCCACACCACGCCGATCGCCGCGATCGTGAGGGCGGTCCACTGCGCGCGTCGCGGGCGTTCGCCGAGCAGGCCGTAGCCGAGCGCGACGTTGACCAGAGGCGTCATGAAGTAGCCCAGGCTCGCGTCGACGACATGGCCGTTCGAGACCGCCCAGATGTAGGTGATCCAGTTGGCCGAGAGAAGCAGCGAGCTGGCGATGAAGCTGGCAATCGTGCGCGGATGGCGCACCGCCTTGCCGAGCCAGTTCCAATGACGCTGCCATGCGAGCACGCACGTGACCAGCAGCAGCGACCAGACGATGCGGTTGGCCAGCACCTCGACCGGATGAACGTCCGGCAGCAGCCGGAAATAGATCGGGAAAAAGCCCCACCACGAGAACGCCAGGGCTGCCGCCCAGACGCCGCGGGTCGCGCGTGCGTCCGGCAATCAGGAGATCTCGAGCAGGCGCTTGCCGTGCTGCTCGCGCAGCCGGTTCTTCAGCATCTTGCCGGTGGCGCCGAGCGGAATCGCGTCGACGAAGACGACGTCGTCGGGCGTCCACCACTTGGCGATGCGGCCTTCGTAGAACGCCAGCAGCTCGTCGCGCGTGACCTCCGCGCCCGGCTTCTTGACGACGATGAGCAGCGGCCTTTCATCCCACTTCTTGTGCTCGGCCGCGATGCACGCCGCCATCTGCACGCCGGGGTGCGCCATGGCGATGTTCTCGAGGTCGATCGAGCCGATCCATTCGCCGCCCGACTTGATGACGT
>JBDTNU010000037.1:0-18430 GCA_039933535.1 Caldimonas sp.
ACCAGCCACCCTGGTAGGAGGCGGTCAGGTCCTCGATGAAGCGCGCCACCTCGATCCGCTTGTCGTAAGGCACGGCGGGGTTGGCGCGAAGCACCTCGGCCAGCGTCGCCGCTGTGGCCGGGTTGTGGTCTTCGTCGGGACCCGGCAACGCGACGATCAGGCCGCCCGAGACCTCGTGCGCTAGCCGGTGCATGTCGTAGATCTGGGTCGAAAGCAGGAGCTTGCCGATGTTCGCGAACACCGGCTCGGGCATGAACGTGTGGCTGTGCGGATCGGCAGCGCCGTAGACGCTGGCGGCAACGCCGCAGGCGAAGAAGCCTTCGGTGATCTTGATCAGCTCGACCATCGGCTCGAGCAGGTTGGCGTGCTCGCCGGGATCGAATCCGTTCGCCTCGCACATCAGCGCGCCGGCGCCGATCAGAAGGTCGCCGAAACCTGCGCGGGCGGCGATGCAACTGTGACGATGGTGGGTCGCATAGCTGTAGGTCATCGAACCCGAGTGCTCCCATTCGTCGGCATAGAAGACGCGATCCCAGGGCACGAACACCTTGTCGAAGATCAGCACGGCGGTCGACTGCCCGTAGCGACGGGAAAACAGCGCCGCACCGTGCTCCAGCTTCTCGCCGGGGCGGCCCGCGGGCCGCGCGACGATCGTCAGGCCCGGCGCATCCGCCGGCACGGCGCAGCAGACCGCGAACGGCGCGTCGGCCTCCTGCATCGCCCGGCCCGGCATGACGAGGAACTCGTGCATATAAGGTGCGCCGGTGACGATGGCCTTGGTGCCCGAGATGACGATGCCTCTGCCGTTGCGCTCGACCACATGCACGTAGGTGTCGGGGTTGGATTGCTCGTGCGGCCGCTTCGAGCGGTCGCCCTTGGCGTCGGTCATCGCGATGCCGACGGCCAGGTCTTCGTCCTGCACGCGCTGCAGGTAGGCGGCGAAGCGGGTGCGGTGTTCCGTGCTGCCGCGCGCATCGTCGATCCTGGCGCTGACTTGGCCGATCGCGTTCAGCGCGTCGTGGGTCAGGTAGCGCTGCGCGCAGCCGGTTTCCTGGCACAGGATGCGCACCGCTTCGAGTTTGTTCAGGAGGTCGCCCGCCGATTCGTTGATGTGCAGCATCCGGTTCACGGTCTTGCCGCTGGCCGTCTGCACTGCCGTCATCAACGCGGCCTTGGTTGTGTCTCGGGCGAAATCGTAGGTGACGGCGAGCGCGTTGATCCCGGGCTGCAGCACCCGCGCATCGGCAACCGACTCGATCAACTGCCCGTCGACGTAGACGGTCGGCCGCAGGCGGCGCAGAGACTCACGGTAGTCGGCGCCGCTCATCATCGTCGCGTTGGTCGGCGCGAATTTCGTTGCCTTGTCCATCGGATTCTTCGGCCTTTGCTACTAGTTGAACGCTGTTCAAAATTGCAGAGTCACTGTATATCCGGCGCCGTGCGGTGACTTCCGGTCAGATGGCGCGCCCGAACGCCAGCGCGCGGGCTGAAGCGACGTTGCGGGTCAAGGCGGGCGCCTTCTTCGAGTTCTTTCGCGAAAACCCCGGGACCTCGACCTCGGCTTCTATCTGCTCCGGGCGTGCAGCCGCGAGGCCTCACGCCCGAGCTCAACAAGCGGCTGAACGGCCGCCTGCGCGACGCCTTGTCACCGACACGCACAAGGCACTGGTGGCGATGGCTGCGATGCAAAAAGGGTCGCAGGAGGTCGCCGCCCTGTTCGCCCACATCGTCGGCTGCTGCTGCTCAGTCACAGCGGCCGGATCCGGTGCTCAGGGGCGAGCGAGCCCTGATCGGAGCGCCTGCCGCACCGGCTCGGCAGGATCGAACTGCGACACTTTTCCAGGCTCCAGTCCGCGGCCCCAAACAAAACGGGTTGGATCCTTGCGGAGCCAACCCGTTGGCGAACCGTGTCGCCGTATCTGTATTCGTCCGACGTCAGCCGAACAGTGGTCTCAAGTCATGTCGTCGAATTCAGCTGGAGAGTCTTTCCGGAACCGCGACCTTGCGCCGACGAGTCGCCAGACCCATCACGCCAAGGGCAGCCAGCGCGAGAACGTAGGTCGTGGGCTCGGGCAGCTTCTGGACCGTGAACGTCACACCCGTCGCGACGCCGGTCTTGGCATTGAACTCGGTATAGCCGCTCGAGCCGCAGACGTATCCCGTGAACGCGGGTGAAGCGCCACAGATATTGAATGCGCCGCCACTGGCCGTGGTGAAAAGGATTCCGCCGACGTCGAGCAGCGAACCCGGACCCGCCAGGAGCAGGTTGTCGAAGCCGTACGTACCGTACGTGGGCGGCGTGGCAAGGCCGACGATCGCGTCGGTGCCGTTGCGAAAGCCGGTGATCGAGGTCACGAGGTAGCCGCCGTTGGTGAGGACGTCGGACGTCGTCAGGGTCCCATCGACCTCGACGGACGTACCGTCTCCGTAGTCGAACCCCCAGATGCTCGCACTGGCGGATGCGCTGATCGTCAGCAACACCGCTCCTACCGTTCCAGCCCATCCACGCATTTTCGTAACTCCGAGGTTGAACTTACACAATGCAATGGGACATCCCCAGTGTTCAGGATCAGATACCTGAACAACGCGCCCGCAACTACCGCGCTACCCATCTATCCCGCTACACCTCTATTTACCCGCCTGGTGCATCCGGAACAGGGCGAATTCTGCCGGGGTGAAACAAGGCTGTGTGACTTTCCCGACGAGCGGCGCCCAGAGCCATCCCTCGGCCGCGCCGATTCCCGAAACCAACCCCGCGCCACCCCCGGGGGCAGACTTTTGGACGTCACTGCTGTTGCCTGCCTGCAACGCGCCCTCGATCGAGCCGAGCATTTCGGACACGAAGGCGTCGAGTACCCGCGGTCCCGAAGTCGGGTCGTCGCCCTCGGCCGTGTAGACCGTCACCCAGGCGGACATCTCGCTCCGCCCGCGGAGTCGAGCGATCACCTGGGCCAGCGCGGCCCGTGCCGGGCTGGTGGTCATCGTTCCGTCGACCCAGTACCAGTGCCAGGCCAGGACCTGTCCGTCGCGGCCGAACAACGTTCCGGTCCGGACCGAAACGACCTCGCCCTGGCGATGCGCCTCCGCGACGCCGCGCTCGATCTGCTTCCATCTGGGATTCTCCGAACCGACCAGCCGATTCGCCGACGAGACGACTTTGGCTTCCGGGCTCGGATGATCGAACACGCCCACGTACACGCTCACCCGATGCCCGTTCTTCACGAACGTTTGCAGCCTGACCTGGGAAGGGTTGTGCAGCTCCGGGCGCCAGGACGTGACCGGCTCTTCGGCGCGAGCCCAGCCGGCAAGAGGCGTGATGTCGCCAAGCTTCCCGGAAACGCGATACGACTCGTGCGCCGTGCCTATCGAAACGAGTGGCCAGACCACGAGGATCGCCGCGACGACCAGCGCCGCTGCCAGGCTCCGCCCCGGCATCGACGACCAGGGCGCAGCCTCGATGGTCCGCGTCGGAGCAGGCACGGACGCGCCCATCGCCGGATCGCTTGACTGATCCTCACGCCAGACTGTGCCCAGCCCGAAGATGATCGCCATGACGACGCCGAAGAACACGCCGCCAAAGATCAGATGATCGATTCCGGTCGCCAACCCGTTGCTGCTGAGGTTGGCCAGCATGACGATCGCATAGGCCCGGATCCAGTTCGCAACAACCACGATCGCGAGCGCGCCGCCGATGAACATCAGGCGCCGGGCGGTGCCCCGGTAGACGATCCATGCGTACAGGGTGCTGACGGTGAAGCATGCAAAGACATAGCGGATTCCGCTGCAGGCTTCGATGACCGACCAGTCGCCGCTAGGTATCGAAAAATGGTTGCCTTCGTGGTAGACCGGAACGCCCGACAGCCTGAGCGCGACCACGATGAAGTCTGCGGTCCAGTTCATCATCGGCAGGACGAGCGAGTCGCCAAACGGAACCGCGAAAAACAAGAACGCGAACGGGAACGCCAGCGCGCGCACCCAGCGCACACCGAGGACGGTCGCCACCGCCAGCGGCACCATGGCGACGACCGCGAACTGGCCCGGCTGTGCCGCCGCCGCAAAGTCGCCGATCAGCCAGACCAGCCCCATCGCCGCGAGGCCGGGCAGCCCGAGCCAGGAGGGGCGGATCGGAAGTTGCGAGAGCGCGAAGCGCCGCTTCCACACCAGCCAGAGAAATACCGGAACGATCAGGAACCCGTGCGAGTAGGTGGTCGAATTGCTCCACACGTCGACCGTCGACAAGGTGGTCCGCCAGTAAATCGCCAGCACGGCGACGAGCACTGCGACAACCCACGTGAGCGACCATTCGGCTTGCCAGGGCCGGGAAGCGGTTTGCGCCAAGCAGTGCGCCCCTACAGCTTTCCCAGCAGCGCCGGGATGCTTGCCTTGCCGGGAAAGTCTTCCGGCGATGACGAGAGTTGCCGCAACTCCGCCTTTCCTTCCTCCGAGCGACCCGCGCTGAGCAGCCCCATTGCATAGTGAAGGCGCAAGTCCTTCCGGTCGGGCGCCAGTTCTCGAACCCGCGTAAGCGACTCGATCGCCTTCTTCGGGTCGCCCTGCTCGAGATGCAGCATGCCCAAGGTGTCGAGAGCGATCGGGCTGTCCGGCGCCAGCGCGACCGCGCGCTCTGCGAAGCCGAGCGCCCTCGGATCTTTCAATTCGCCGAGTGTCCAGGCGAGGTTGTTCAACGCCGGCACGTTGTCGGGCGCCTGATCCAGCGCAGCTTCGTATTGCAGCGCGGCCGCCTTGTAGTCCTTGGCGCGCAAGGCCGTATCGGCGATGTACATCCGCATCGACACGTCGGCCGGATATCGCGAGATCCAGCTCTTCAGAAACGCTGCGGATTCACCCTTGCGGCCGGAGACGGACAGCACGCGGCTCAGGCCGATTGCAATGGCGCTCGATTGCGGCTGGCGTTCTAGCGCGACGCGATAGGCACGCTCGGCCTCCGGCCACTTCTGCCGCGCAGCCTGGACTTCGCCTTCCAGGGTATTGCCGAGCGCCGACCCGGCCTTGCGCTCCTGCAAGGTCTTGGCGACAGCGAGGGCGTCGTCGAACTTGGCGGCTGCCATGTACACGGCCACCAGATCGCGCGCGATTCGCTCGTTGTCCGGTGCCGTCCGCTGCGCCTGTCTCAAAGTCCGCGCGGCGCCGTTGAAGTCGCGCTGCTTGGCCTGAACCGCCGCCAGCCTTGTCTGTGGCGCGAGCGATTGCGGCTCCAGCCCGACAAGCTCCTGGAACGCCTTGACCCCGCCGTCGCCCGCGCCCACAGCGTCCTGGGTATTGCCCAGCAGTTCGACGAGTCGCGGCTGCGCCGGATTTGCCGTCACGGCCTCCTCGGCCACGGCGACCGCAAGCTTCGGCTCGCGACGACGCAGGTGGGACTTCACGAGCGCGACATACGGGGACGCGGATTTCGGATTCGCCGCGATCGCCCGGCGCAATGTCGCGCCCGAATCGGCCGCGTCACCCATTCGTTCCTGCAACTCGGCCAACGCGACGAGCAACTGCTCGTCGTCCGGCTTACTGGCGATCCGGTCCTGGTAGCGACGGATTGCTTCGCCCGCGTGACCTTCGGCCTCGTCGACGTCGGCGAGTCCGCGAAGCGCCGGAAAGTAGTCCGGCTTGATCTTCAAGGCGGTGTCGAATTCCTGGCGCGCGCTCGCCAGGTCCTTGCCGGCCAGGTGCGCCGTACCCGCCAGGACGCGTCCGAGCGGGTTGTCGGGCTGCTTCTTCATGAAGCCCTCGGCGGCGGCCAGCGCCTTCCTCGGGTCATGGCGTCGCATCTGCAGCGCAAACAGGAGCAGGTCGGCTTGCTGGTGCTGCGTGTCCAGCGCTGACGCGGCCTGCAACTCGCCCACGCTGCGGTCGAAATCGCCACGGGTCATCGCGATCTGACCGAGCCTCAGGCGAGCAGGGGCCTCGCTGCCTGCACCCGCCTTGGAGCTCTCGAAGAACTCGGAGGCGCGCGCCAGGTCGCCACTGGCGAGGTAGGCCTCGCCGGCGAGCAGCATGAGTTGCGCGTCCTTCGGGTCGCTCTGCTGAAGCAGAGGCTGAAGGACGTCGAGCGCCTTCACCGCCCGGCCTTCGCGGAGATAGGTGACGGCGAGCAATCGCCGGGCGGGAGCCGCGCCGGAGTTCACGTAAAGCGCCTTTTGAAGATGAGCTTCGGCAAGGTTCAGGTTGTCCGATCGCAACTCGATCTCGCCTGCCAGGACTAGGCTGCCTACGTGATCCGGCGCCTGGCGAAGGATGGCCGAAGTCTCGTCCCTCGCCTTCTTCAGATCGCCCTTGCGCAAGGCGAGCAGGCCGCGCAGGTAAGCCAGGCGGGGATCGCTTGCGAAGGGGGCCGTGGCCGCGTCGAGCACGGACTGCGACTTGTCGTAGTCACGTTCGTCGATCCGCAGCGACACGAGCGCAACGCGCGCAGGAACGTCGCTCGAATCGATGGCCAAGGCCTTTTCGAGCGGCACGATGGCCTCCTTGCGCCGACCCTGGGACAGCAGAAGCTGGGCCTTGAACGTGTGCCCTTCGAGCAGTCGGGGATCGGCAGCGAGCACTTCATCGGTGATCGACGACGCGCCGTCGATGTTGCCGCCCTGTGCGAGGATCCTTGCCTGACCGAGACGTGCGGGCGGGTACCCGGGCACATCGGCCAAGGCGGCCGTGAACGCATCACCGGCTCGATTGACGTCGCCACGCATCAGCCAGGCTTGCCCCAGGCTCGTCTGGAAGGGCGCGTCGGCAGCAGGTTCCTGAAGCTTGCGCGTCCCGAACTCGGTGGTCACCCGCTCGATCTCGCCCTGCCGGACCAGCGACAGCGCCAGGGAGGGCAGCACGTCGTCGGGTCGTTGGGTCAAGGAAAGCGCCTTGCGCAGGACGACCTCGGCCGCCACCGGATCGCCGCCGCCCAGAAGGGCAATCCCGAGGAGGCGATGTCCCGAACCACTTTCGGGCGCGAGCCGGATGGCGTTCCTCAGTTCGATCTGCGCGGTACGGAAGTCCCGTTCAGCGAGATGGCGTTCCGCGGACTGGATCAGGACCTCGGGGCTTTCCTTTGCGCAGGCGGCCACCAGCAGCACGCATACGGCCGCCGCGAGCCATGCGACGCGCGCGACGATCGACTCTCCGCCACGTGCGGTCGGCCGCCTTTCAACTCCCACGCTCGTCTGTGACATCGGCCATCCTGTCTTCGCCGCCCGCGCCCGACGCTCGTCGCCGGTCGATCACTCTAGTTCACACCGCCGGCCGGTGCGACACGGACACCGGTACTACTTGACCATCTTGCGGCCTGCCAGGGCCGGCCCGCCGTACGGGCGAACGGCGCCGCGACGGTGTTCGAGACGTTCTTCACGGCCGCCGCGGTCGGATCCGAGCCCCTGGGTCAGCCCACGGTCGTTAAAATTGCGACGGTTGCAGCAGGCGAGGCAGGATGTCCGTGGAAGACCGGTTTTCAGCGCAAGACCGGTTCGCCGCGAGGCAGATCGCCGCACGTAGCCGATGCCGTCGACGTGATCAGCGCCGGCCGACCCGGTGAGCAACCTTCGCGCGACGCCGCGCCTCGCCTGGGCCGCCACGATCGGCATGCTCGTGCTGACGGCGCTCTCGCTGCTGAACGTCGGCCTGATCGAGTTCGGACCGCGCCATGACCGCGCGATCCAGGTCGACGAGTTGTACTTCGCTGCGTGCGCTGCGCGAGGCACTGCGGCGGGCGAGATTCTCGTCGCGGGTTGCCACGACAACAAGACGCCGCTGATCTTCGCCCTGCATCAGCTGGTCCAGCGGAGCACGCCCCCTTACTACGACGTGCACGCGGTGAAGGTCGCCGCGTTCGTGACGGTGGCGCTGGTCTGTGCCCTGGTGGGCTATCTGGCCTTTCGCCTCGCGGGCGGGCTGGCTGCGGCAAGCGCGGTCGCGCTGCTCGCGCAGGTCTTCGCCTACGAGGCGCCGCTCATCGCGTTGAAGACCGACACCACCGGTGCGGTCTTCCTGCTCGTCAGCCTCGCCCTGTTGCTCGGCCCCGAAGCGTCGCCACGCCTGGCGCGGATCTTCGCCGCCGGCTGCATGCTCGGCATGGCGCTCCTGGTCAAGCAGACGTACGCGTTCGCGGCGCTGGGCGTGTATGCCTGGTTGCTCGCCGTCGCGATCGCCGGCCAGCGGCCGTGGCTTGCAACCTTCCTCCGCAGGGGCCTGGTCTTCGGGCTCGGCGTGCTCGGCGTGTTCGGCCTGTGTCTGCTCATCTTTGTGGTGCAGGACCGGCAGCTGGACTTTCTCTCCAGCGCCGTGCTTTACCCGTCGATCCACGGATCGGGCAATGGGCCCGACGCCGGCAAGCACTTCGTGTGGAAGCTTGCCAGCATCTTCAGCATCCTCGCCGACACGCCGCTCGTGGTGGTTGCCTTCACCGTTGCCGCCGCCGGGACGATCGGACTCTGGGCCGTACAGGGCAATGCCGTCGACCGAACCGCGAAGGGCCGGCTGCTGATCGTGTCGACGGCATTGGCGATGCTGGCGATGCTGCTGATGACGCCCACGTTCTTCGACTATCACCTGATTCCCGCGTGGGCGCTGATGGCGATCTGCGGCGGCGTCGCGATCTCGGATGCCTTTTCGTCGCGATTCGCCGAATCCCCGCGCGCCACGACATCGCTCGCCACTGGCCTGCTGGTGTCAGCCGTATTGATGTCTGCCAGCTCCTGGACCACCAACGGCTCCAGAAAAGGCACGGTCGATACGTGGACGCCCGCCGACGTCGTCGGCACCGGCAGCGGCGAATACGCTTACGTCCTCGGCACCTGGCCGGACTTCTACGTCTACAACGGCCTGGTGCCCGCGTCCGACGTTCTCTTTCCATGGGCGCTTCCCGGAGCGCCCGGACACTGGGGCTTCACCTTGCCCGATCCGGACAGCCTGCGTGGCCGCTGGCTCGCGGCGGCCCACGACCGCAACATCCGAAAGCTCATCGACGACTTCGGGCATACACCGCCGCGCTACATCGTCGTGATCGACGAGATGGCACGCTCGTCCGATTCCGGCCGGGTCAGCGACGTTCCCGGGTTCGACGAATACCTGATCGCGCATTGCGGCTACATGCGCGCCATGACCGACTCGAACATGCGGCCGGGCAAGCTGTTCGGCTGCGGGCCGGCCAACCCGCAGGAATCGGTCAATCCTCGTCTCGCTCCTTGAACGGCCGACGAGTTGCCGATGCGTATTCGGTGACGAAGCGACACCGTCACACAACGATTGCGCCGCAGTCGTCGAGCGCGCGACGCCACGCGCCTGAACGCATCGGGTCGTCGCTTCGCTCAGCAGCGCTCGGGCAACCGACATGAGCTTCCTGTGGCCTCAGTACCTCTGGTTGTTGCTGGCCTTGCCCTCGCTGCCGTTCTTGTACCTTTGGTTGCTGCAGCGCCGAGGCAAACCGGCGCTGCGCTACAGCAATCTGATGGTTCTTCGCGAGGCGGCGGGAAGCCAGTGGCGGCGGCACCTGCCGCCCGCATTGCTCTTGGTGGCTTGTTCAGTGTTGCTTTTGGCCGCGGCGCGTCCGGTGGCGCGGGTCACGCTGCCTTGGGTGCGGTCCACGATCATGCTCGCGATGGATGTGTCGCTGAGCATGCGCGTGACCGACGTCAAGCCGACCCGGATGGCGGCCGCGCAGGATGCGGCGAAAGTGTTCCTGCGCGACTTGCCAAGGAACGTCGATGTCGGACTGGTCTCGTTCGCCGGAAGCGCCCAGGTGGCCCAGCAAGCGACGATGGATCGCGCTTCGGTGGTCAGCGCGATCGACGCCTTCCAGATGCAGTTCGGCACTGCCGTGGGCAACGCCATCGTGGTGTGCCTGGCAGAGCTGTTTCCGGACCACGGCATCGATCTGGGCGACATGACGTTTGGCGCCAGGCAGAAGGCGCGCCCTCGCGATGAAAAGGAAAAGGCTGCGCCGAAGCCGTTCACGCCCGTCGCGCCGGGCTCTTACGATTCCGCCGCGATCATCCTGCTGAGCGACGGCCGCCGCACCACCGGAGTCGACACACTGGAGGCCGCGAAGATGGCCGCCGATCGTGGCGTGCGCATCTACGTCGTGGGTCTCGGAACAGTCGACGGCGATGTCGCCACGCCGGACGGCATGGCCATCTACATGCGACTGGACGAACCGACGCTGCGCGAAGTGGCACGGATGACCGGCGGCGAGTATCACCATGCCGGCACGGCCGAGAACTTGCGCGGCGTCTATCGACAACTCGGCTCGCGCTTGCAGGTCCAGAAGCGCGAAACCGAGCTGACGGCTTTGCTGGCAGTGGTCGCGGCGATGCTGGTGCTGGCCGCAGCCTTCCTGTCGATGCTTTGGTTCGGGCGCCCTGCGTGACTGCCGGTCGTGGCGCACCGGCCGGCACTTGAACTGCTAAGTGGCACACCGCACAGACACGCAGCCGCGTACGTAGTCCAGTACGCCCATGGGCGACGCCGAACGCGCATGGCTGATACGCACTCGATGGATCGGGTACTTCAACGGCCACGTTGCCGTCGCGAGGCCCGACGCGCCGTTGCATCGGCTCACCGTTCACGCCGCGCGGCTCTGCGCCGACCTCGGCCGGTTCGAACCGCGCCGGCGAGTCCGACGCGCATGACGACGCACATGGATCGCCCTCCGACCGTCCTCGTCGTCGACGACGACGCCTTCATGCGCACGCTGCTGCACGGTGTCTTCGGCGAGGCGGGCCTGCCTGTCGAAACCTTCGAGTCGGCAAGGGACCTGCTGGACAACGCGAGCCTTGCGCCGCCCGCCCTCCTCCTGCTAGACGTCAACATGCCGGGCCTGACGGGCATCGAGCTGCAGCACCTGTTGCATGAGCGCGGTGTGGTCCTGCCGGTCATGTTTCTGACCGGCTCGTCGGGCGTGGCGGAGGCCGTCGAAGCAATGCGCAATGGGGCGGTGGATTTCCTGGAGAAGCCGTTCGACCAAGCGGTGCTGGTCAAACGGGTTCGTCGAAGCCTGGCAACCGGCACGCGGCCGACAACAGCGACCGCCTCTCAGCGCGCAGACCCAAACATCGCAACGCGACTGCGCACGCTCACCGTACGCGAGCGCGCGATCCATGACTGGATGATTCTCGGCAAGACCAGCAAGGAGATCGCGCGCACGCTCGGGGGCAGCTCTCGGACCATCGAGACCCATCGTTCACGCGTCATGACGAAGATGGCGGCCACGACCTTGTCCGACCTGGTCCGCATGAGCTACGAGCACCCACCCCGTGTAGTCGATCTCAGCGGCAGACCAGACGCGGCATTGGCCGTGGTTGCTGCGGCAACGTGAGGAGTTGGCAGTTCGCGTAGAACCACGTATGCATACGGATGCCTGCGGCGCGCCCCACCCCGCATGCTGCGGCATGGCCATAGTGGACCGACCGTGAACGAAGTCTTTCGATCAACAGCACGGCCGACATCGGCACGGGCACGCGCACGAGCGATGTCCCGATGACCGGCCTGGCCCCCTCGGCGTCCCGAATTCGTCGACACACGCAGCCCGAGTCGACGAACGGCGGCAGGCTGCTGATCGTCGACGACGACCCGTCGGCGATTCGCGCGATGAGCCGCATGCTGTCGCGTTACCCCGATCAGCGTTTCGCCACCTCCGGCGCCGACGCCTTGCGGCTGGCCCGCGAATCGCCGCCAGACCTGGTCCTCCTCGACGCCGACATGCCCGGAATGAGCGGTTTCGAACTGTGCGGCGCCATCCGCGCCGATCCCGCGATGTCCCATGTCCCGGTGATCTTCGCAACCAGCCACGACACGCCTACCCTTCGCGATGCGGCGCGCCAGCACGGTGCCGTCGACTTCGTGACGAAACCGCTGGACGGCTCGATCGTCGCTCAGTGCGTTTCATCGCACCTGCGTGGCAAGGTGCTCGGGGCCCCGGAAGGCCCCGAAGGCGAAGTGCGCGGGGAGCCTTCGCTCGTCTACCGGCAAATGAAACCGCGGCTGCTCGTCGTCGACGACGACGTCGCCGCGATCCAGTTGCTGCGCAGCACCCTGTCGGACATGGGTGACCTTTACTTCGCGACGTCGGGCGAAGAAGCAATCAAGCTCGCGCACCGGTACGCCCCTGACCTCATCCTGCTCGATGCCCAGATGCCGGACACCGACGGCTTCGAGGTTTGCCGCGCATTGAAATCGCAGCCTGCGTTCCTCCAGGTTCCGATCGTCTTCGTCACGCGCCACTGCGATCCGAAATCCGAGATGCGTGCGCTCGATCTGGGCGCCGCAGACTTCATCGCCAAACCCTACACACGGGCGATCCTGCTCGCGCGCGTGCGCAATCTCCTCGCCCTGAAGCACCGCACCGATGCCGAGTTGCTGCTCACCCGCGAGCACTGGCACCGGGTGAGCGACACGCGCATTGCCGACATCGTCGGCGCCGCGAGCGATGCCATCGTCACCTTCGACGCCGGCGACAAGCTCGTGCTGATCAACGAGGCGGCTTGCCGGATGTTCGGCGTCGACAAGGCGGAAGCGATCGGCAGCCCGGCGCATAGCCTGCTCGGCGAGTTCGTCGCGCAGCTCGAGACCCGTGACGCTCAACCGGCACGAATCACAGCAGCGTCGAGCGACGGCAGCAGCTTCTTCGCCGAGATGTCGGCCTCTCGATCGGGCGAGGGCGAAGAGCAGCTGACCACCGTCATGTTGCGTGACATCGGCCATCGCGAGCGCCTCGAGACCGAATCGCTCGCACGCCTGGAAGCGGAGGCCGCGAGCCGCAGCAAGACCCGCATGCTGTCGTATATCGCTCATGAGATGGGCAACCCGCTCAACGGTCTGCTCGGCTTCGCCGAGCTGATGAGAATCGATGGCGACAACCGTCTGCAGGCATCGCAGGTGGAGCGCCTTGGCCACATCGTGACCTGCGGCACCCAGCTTCAGGTGCTGATGCGCGACGTGCTCGACGTCGGCCGGTTCGAGGCCGGTTGCCTGAACGTCGAGACCACTTCGCTCGATGCGGTGAGTTGCGTCGCCGAAGCGGCGGCATCGGTGGGAGCGCTCGCGGTGCTTGCCGGCGTCACGCTCTCTTGCGGCGGGGTTTCCGACGTCGTCCGGGTCGTGGCCGACGCGGGGCGGCTGCAACAGTGCCTGCTCAACCTCATGACCAACGCGATCAAGTACAGCCTGCCGGGCAGCCACGTGGACATCGCCGTGACAGAACGCTCGCGAGAGGTCGCCATTTCGATACGCGACAAAGGGATCGGCATGAACGAGCTTCAGTTGCACCATCTCTTCGAGCCCTTCAACCGCCTCGGCCGCCACCGTTCCGGCAAGCCGGGCGCCGGCCTGGGGCTGGTCATCACGCGCCAGCTGGTGGAGGCCATGCGAGGCCGACTCGAGGTCGAAAGCTCGATCGGAGAAGGCAGCTGCTTCACGATCTTCCTGCCGGCGCCGGAGCCGGCGCAGGCTACTCGTCAAACGGGAGAGGTAGCCCATGAACGCTGAAGTCCGTCCGCCTGCAATGGCTCGACCCGGGGCAACCACTCATGCGTCGAAGGACAACATCCTGCTGGTTGACGACGACCCGGGCGTCATCCAGATGATGGGGCGGATGCTGCGCGACGTCGGCAATCTGCGCTTTGCGACCAGTGGCGCCGATGCCTTGCGCCAACTGTGCAAGGCCGCGCCCGACCTGATCCTGCTGGACGCCGAGATGCCCGGCATGAGCGGCTTCCAGCTGTTCGACGTGCTCAAGGCCGACCCTGCGCTCGCCGAGGTGCCGGTCATCTTCGTCACCAGCCACACGGAACCGGCATTCGAGGCTGCGGGGTTCGACCTCGGCGCCGCCGACTTCATCGGCAAGCCCGTCCGGGCCTCGCTCCTGGTGGCCCGCGTCAAGACCCAGTTGCGCTTCAAGCGCATGGCCGACCAGCTGCGCGGTTTCGCAACCGTCGATTCGCTGACCAGCCTGGCCAACCGCCGCTGCTTCGACGCGGCCTTGACGCGCGAGTGGAAACGAGCCCGCCGTTCCGGCGAATCGCTCTCGCTGCTGATGATCGACGTCGATCACTTCAAGCTGTTCAACGATCGCTACGGCCATCCGGCGGGCGACCAATGCCTGCGCGCCGTCGCGCGGGCGATGGCCGGCGCCACCATGCGCCCGGCCGACCTGGTCGCGCGGGTCGGTGGCGAGGAGTTCGCGATGCTTCTGCCGATCACGCCGAGAGAAGGCGCCGAGCACATGGCGCACCGCGTCCTCGACGCAGTCGAGTCTCTCGGCGTCTGCCATGCGTCGTCGCCAACCGCCGGTCACGTGACGGTCAGCGTCGGTATCAGCTGCTACGACGACGCCAGCGCCTGCTGGATCGAGCCGTCGGCCGATTCGCGCTTTGCGAGCGACATGCTGGTTCTCTGCTCGGAGGCGGACATGATGAAAGCCGCCGACAAGGCCGTCTACGCTGCGAAGCACCACGGCCGGGCCCAGGCGTGGCTGCTCGATGTCGCCGACGTCGAGACACCGGCGCTCGCACGTGTCACGGCGCCGGTTCGGGCGCGGCAACGCCGTGAAGCGAGACCCGAGCCGGCTGCCGTCGAGCCATGAGTGACCCACGCGCCTGCGGCGCACGCCGAGAGGCCAGCCGGCGGGCGATGCGATGAGCGGCGCGCGCATGAAGCCTTGGCAGATCTATGCCATCACCGTCGCGGCAACGATCGCCACGCTCGTATTGCGGTTGGCATTCGGCAGCGTGTTCGAGGGGCGCCCCACGCTCTCGATCTTCATCCTGCCCATCATGCTCGGTGCCTACCTGGGCGGCATGGGTGCCGGAATGCTGGCGACAGGGCTGTCCTACCTGTTCGCCGCCTACTACTTGCTGCCCCCCACCCATTCGTTCCTGATCGCAACATCCGGCGAGGCCTGGGACGCCATCCTCGTTGTGCTGGACGGCACGGTCATCAGCGCCTTGAATGAAGTGTTCCATCGCGCGCGCCGTCGCTCCGAGGAGAAGCGGGCCCAGCTTTACAACATCGTCAATTCATCGTCCTACGCCGTCATCGGCAAAACGCTCGACGGCGTCATCACGAGCTGGAATGGCGGCGCCGAGAAGATGTTCGGCCACTCCGCGGCCGAGGCGGTGGGGTGCTCCATGCGGATGCTGATCCCGCCGGGGCGGGTGGGCGAGGAACCCGCCAGGCTGGCGCGCATCGCGCGCGGCGAGACCGTCGATCATTTCGAAACGGTGCGAGTGCACAAGGACGGTCGGCATGTCCATATCTCGGCGTCGATCTCGCCCGTGATCGATGGAGGCGGTCAGGTCGTCGGCGCCTCCATGATCGCGCGCGATACCACCCGACGCTGGCAAGCCGAGTCTCAGTTGCGCGCGAGCGAGGCGCGCTATCGCAGGACGCTCGACGGCATCCTCGAAGGTTGTCAGCTGATCGGCTTCGACTGGACCTACCTCTATCTCAACGACGCGTCGGCCGTCCACAACCGCCGGCCCAATGAGGAGCTCCTCGGCCGCAAGATGACCGAGGCCTGGCCGGGCATAGAGAACACCGGTGTGTTCGCTCTGCTGCGGCGCTGCATGGAAGAGCGCGTTCCCTTTCATGAGGAAGTCGAGTTCGCATTCCCGGAAGGCGAAAAGGGCTGGTTCGACGTGCGCACGCACCCCGTCCCCGAAGGGATCTTCGTCCTGTCGCTCAACGTCACCGAGCGCAGACGCGCCGAGGACGCGCTGCTCGAGGCGGAGGTCTTGCAGAACGCGATCTTCAACAGCACGAACCTGTGCAGCATCACCACGGACGCGAACGGCCTCATCCAGATCTTCAACGTAGGCGCGGAGCGGATGCTCGGGTACGCGGCCGACGAAGTGACGAACCGGATCACCCCTGCGGATCTTCATGATCCGCAAGAACTGATCGCGAGAGCCGCCGCGCTGAGCGCCGAAATGGGCACCCCGATCGCGCCCGGATTCGAAGTGCTCGTGTACAAGGCCGCCCAAGGCATCGAAAACATGTACGAGCTGACCAAGGTCAGGAAGGATGGAAGCCGCTTTCCCGTGGTGGTGTCGGTGACGGCGCTACGCGACGTCGAGGACGCCATCATCGGCTACCTGCTCATCAGCACGGACAACACGGCCCGCAAGCGCGCCGAGCAGAAGGTAAGCGAAACGACAGCGATGCTGCACTCGGTTCTCGATTCCGCTTCCGAGGTGTCAGTCATCGCCACCGAGCCGGATCTGACGATCAAGATCTTCAATCGCGGCGCTGAGCGCCTGCTCGGCTATGCCGCCCACGAGGTGGTCGGCGTCGCGACGCAGATGCTGCTGCACGACCCGGCCGAGGTCGAGGCGCGCGGCGCCGAGCTGAGCGCGCAACTACAGCGGCCCGTCGAGGGTGCGGGCGTGTTCCTGGAGCCGTCGACGCTGCGGCTGCCGCGCGAATGGCTCTATGTCTGCAAGGACGGGCGGCGGGTCAGCGTGTCGCTGGTCATGACCGCGATGTACCGCGACGACGGCGCCTTGCTGGGCTACCTCGGCGTCGCCTATGACGTGACTCGGCAGAAGGCGATCGAGGAGACGCTGCGCGCGGCCACGCACAGCGCCGAACTCGCCAGCATGGCCAAGAGCCAGTTCCTGACCAACATGAGCCACGAGATCCGCACGCCGATGCACGCCGTGATCGGCCTGACCTACCTGCTGGATCAAACCGATCTCGACGCCGCCCAGACCGACCTCCTCGAGAAGATCAAGTTCGCCAGCAAGTCCTTGCTGACGGTCATCACCGACGTGCTCGACCTGTCGAAGATCGAAGCCGGCGAGCTGAGACTGGAGCGCGTCACGTTCAAGCTGCGCCACATGCTGCGTCGACTGTCCGGGTCGATGTCGGTGCATGCGCTGGCCAAGCGGATCGCCTTCGAAATCGACGTGCAGGACGACCTTCCCGAAGCCGTCCAGGGCGACGCCACCCGGCTGCAGCAGATCCTGACGAATCTGCTGTTCAACGCGATCAAGTTCACCGAGCGCGGTGGCGTCAAGCTGGTCGTACGGCTGCTGAACGAGACGGCGGACCAGTTCACGTTGAAGTTCGCCGTGCACGACACCGGCATCGGCATCCCGCCCGAAATGAAGGCGCGGCTGTTCACGCCGTTCGCCCAGGCCGATGCCTCGACGACGCGCCGCTTCGGCGGGACCGGCCTCGGCTTGTCGATCGTCAAGCGCCTGACCGACCTCGCCGGCGGCACGGTCGGCGTGGAGAGCACATTGGGCGTGGGGACGGAGTTCTGGGTCGTCCTCGACTTCGCACGCGCCTCGGCGGATGCACTCCTGCTCCAGGTCACCGAGTCCGACCTGCTCGGCAGGCAAGGCCTGGTCGGTGTGCGTGTGCTCGTCGTCGACGACAGCGAGATCAACCTCGAGGTGGCCAGGCGCATGCTCGAGCTCGAAGGCGCCGAAGTGGCCCTCGCCAGCAACGGCGGCGACGCCATCGAGTTGCTGCGGGCCGAGTCGACGGGCTTCGACGTGGTCCTGATGGACATGCAGATGCCGATTCTCGACGGCAACGCCGTGGCGCGTCGCATTCGCGGGGATCTGGGGCTGCGAACCTTGCCCATCATTGCCTTGACGGCCAGCGCGCTCACCAGCGAGCGAGAGCGGTCGATCGCCGCCGGCATGGACGATTTCATCAGCAAGCCGTTCGACGCGCGCACCCTGGTGCGCAGCATTCGTCGTCTCGTACCGCCCCTGCCCGTCTGGACCGACGCGGATCCTCTCGCCCAGGGAGCCTCATTGCCGTCTTCGTGGCCCGAGATCGAGGGCATCGATTCGAACGACGTCCGCTCGCGCCTGGGCGACGACCTCGCCCTGTTCCGCTCCATGATGCGGCGACTCCTCGCAGAGTACCCGCAACATTCATTCGACGAAGACGTTGCAGACACGGAGCTCCACGCGATGCGGGCGAGGCGCATGCACAAGCTGCGCGGAACGGCGGGCATGCTCGGAGCAAAAACCGTCGGCGGGCTGGCAGGCAAGGCGGAAGCCGCCTATGTCGAAGGCGACGGCGTGCTCGCGGCCAGCCTCGAGGGGCTGACCGCGGCCGCATTGCAGGTGCTGCGCATAGGCTCGCAGCCGATGCTCGTGGCCTCGCAGGCCGCCCTGCAATCGCCGCCGGACTCGGAACGCACGGAGTTCGACTCACAGGCCATGGGCGAGCTGATCCGCTTGTTGCGTCAACAGAGCCTGACCGCACTGAACCGGTTCGACGCCGTCTCGCATGCGCTTCGAGGAAAGCTCGGGCCGACCTCGTATGCGCGCGTCAGCGCTCTCGTCGACGACCTGAAATTCAACGACGCCGCCGACGCGCTGGAGACCTGCGACCGCTAGGGTTTCTCGGCCGGTTGGGGCTGCGGTGCGGCGAGACGAAGTGCCGCATGAACCAGCCACGCGAGCGCGACAACAGC
>JBDTNU010000038.1:0-18382 GCA_039933535.1 Caldimonas sp.
AATGCGCAGATCGCCTCGACCCGTGCCCACCCGGGCGCGACGTTGCCGAAGCGGTTCCAGGCGAAGGAAAGCAGTTCGCTGTCGACCTCGCAGTAGCGGCTCGGCAGTAGGTACTGAAGGGTCGAGAACGGCAGCTCGGTGGGATCGTGCTGGCGCGCATCGGCGTTTGTTTCGTCGAGCTCGCCCGAGTCGCGGATCACCGCGTCGCTCGTCAGTCTCACGGTCGGCATGCCGACGGGAACGTTGACGCGGCCGCAATGGTTGCCGAAGCTGTCGAGGTACTCCTCTGCCTGGAGATCGCCGCCGATGCGCAAGTTCTCCGGGGTCGCGAGATCGTCGCGACGCGAAGGATGGACGTGCAAGAGATAGATGAGCGCCATCGGCGTGGCGACCGACAACTCGATGTCGAAACCGATCCTGATCAGCATGAAAAGCTCCATGCGGCCTCCCGTTGCCGCAGTGAAATAATTCCATGGCGGAGGGCGGTATTTCGTCCGACGAGGGCGAAGGCCGGTGTAGGAAGGGGTCCCGTGGCCGGCCGGCCGAGCGACGTAGGTGGCGTCCGACGCGAGCGAGCGGGCTCGGCCTGTTCACGGCCAGATGATCGGTGCGATAAGGTACGGCAGCAGGAGGAGATTTCCATGGCCGCGTTCCACGATCAGACAGACGGCTTTGTGCGCTGGTTCTTCAATTCGTCGCCCACGACGACAGCCATCGAGCCCCAGGAGCCCGTTCCCATGCACCTCGCGCTGCTTCGCCACGGATTCGTCGCCGGTGTCGCAGTGGCCGCCATCGTCGTCCTCATGATCTTCTATTCGGTCGTTGCCAGCTCCGTGGATCGCGCGGCCGAACATCGTGCGTCGCCGCTGACCATTGCCACCGTGTCGGCCCATCGATAATCGTCTCCAGACGCGCGGGGGTGCGCGGGCGGAGCGTCGATGAGCCGTCAGGAAGACTCGCTGGTCGTCTGTGAGCAATGCGGGAAGACACACCGTTGGCGACCCCTGCTGCGCGGCATGATCGCTAGATGCGTTCGCTGCGAAGCGGTGTTGGGCCGCAGTCACCGTCTGAAGCTGACCACGATTCTTGCCCTCACCATCACCGCCGCCATTGCGTTCCTGATCGGCATCAGCACCAACGTGCTCTCGCTCACCATGCGTGGCCTGTCGAAGGCCATGACGCTGCCCGACGCCATTTCCGCCACCTGGAGCGAAGGACAGCAGCTCGTTGCCGTCCTTGCCGCGATCACGGCGCTCGTCGCGCCGGCCCTGTTTCTCGCCCTGCGGCTCTATGTGCTCGTGCCCTTGGCTGCCGGGCGCACGCCACGCGGTTTCGCCTTCTGTGTGCGGGTGCTGCATCACGCCGGGCGCTGGAACATGGTCGAGGTCTTCACCATCGGCGTCCTGCTTTCGCTCGTGCGCCTGGCCGGCCTTGCCGATGTGGCGCCCGGCCCGGGCCTGTTCGCGCTGGGTGCGGTGACGCTGCTGTTCGCGGCCATCGAATCGGCTGGGCTCAAGCACTTGTGGTGGCAGTTGCAATGAGGGCGACCTCGTCGTCGGGCGAACGTGCCGACGAGCCACGCTTTCTCGGCTGCGAGAGCTGCGGGCTGGTCTCGGTCAACGCGCTGGCTGGGCAGGAGTCGGGCAAGCTGATCCAGCATTGCTCGCGCTGCGGCCACGTCTTGCGGGCACGAAAGCCGATGAGCGTGCAGCGGACCTGGGCATGCGTGATCGCCGCCGCGGTGCTCTACATACCCGCCAACGTCCTGCCGGTAATGACCACGGTATCGGCGCTGCAGCGAGAAGAGCACACGCTGCTCGGCGGCATTCTCGAGCTGTGGGTCGACGGCTCATGGGGGCTGTCGATCATCGTGTTCATCGCCAGCATCGCCGTGCCGGTGCTGAAGATCAGTGTCCTTGCGCTGCTCGCATGGACCGTTCAACACGCTCCCGGCTGGCGTCGTCTCGAACGAGCCAAGCTGTATCGATTGGTCGAGGCGGTCGGCCACTGGTCCATGCTGGACGTCTATGTCGTGGTCCTGCTGGCGTCGACGATCCACTTCGGCCGTCTCGCCAATGTCAGTGCCGGACCGGGCATTCTCTCGTTCGCGGCGGTGGTCGTGCTGACCTTGCTCGCGACCTACGCCTTCGATCCGAAGCTCATCTGGGACGGCGCGACGACCGAGGGCGACGTGTCTTCGGCTCCGCGCGAGACGGCACCGGCCGCGACGATGGAGGCCGCGCATGCCGGACGAGCCGCCTGATCCCGCGCAGCCCGCGGCAACGTCTGCGGAGCCGACGCCCGCAGCGCCCGCCGTTGGACCGCCGACGACCCCGCCCGATCTGCCGCAGCCGCGCATCGCGGAAGCGCGGCGCTGGAACGTCTCGCTCGTCTGGCTGTTGCCTGCGGTGGCCGTCGCGGTGGGCGCTTCGCTGCTGGTGCGCACCGTGTTCCTGGTGGGCCCGCGGATCGACATCGAGTTCGCGTCGGCCGACGGCGTCGAAGCCGGCAAGACCGATGTCCGCTACAAGGAAGTCGTGATCGGCAAGGTGCAGTCGGTCTCGCTGCGCGACGACCGGACACGCGTCGTCGTCGGCGTCCAGCTCGACCGCTCGGCCGCCGGCATCGCGGTCGATGACACGAGCTTCTGGGTGGTTCGCCCGCGCATCGGCGCCGGCGGCGTGACGGGGCTGGGCACGTTGTTCTCGGGCGCCTACATCGGCGCCGACGCAGGGATCTCGAAGCGCTCGCGCAGCGAGTTCAAGGGGCTCGAGGCACCGCCATACGTGCTGCGCGGCGAGCCTGGGTCGATCTTCGTCCTGCGCTCCAACGACCTCGGCTCGCTCGACGTCGGCTCGCCCGTCTTTCATCGCCGTACCCGCGTCGGTCGTGTCGTCGGCTACACGCTCGACGCCGATCGCGACGAGCTCTCTGTCAGGATCTTCGTCGAAGCGCCGTACCAGAAGCTGGTCACCAAGACGAGCCGGTTCTGGAACGCCAGCGGCATCGACCTGACGGTCAACGCGAGCGGCCTGACGCTCAACACCCAGACGCTCGCCTCGGTGCTTGCCGGTGGCCTGGCGTTCGAATCGCCGCCGAGCTCGGGCAACGCGCAAGCGGCGCCGGAGAACACGGTCTTCACGCTGTACAACGATCGACGCGCCGCGCTCGCGCCGCCAGACGGTCCGCCGGTGCCGGTACGGATGGTGTTCGACCAGTCGGTGCGCGGACTCGCCGAAGGTGCGGCGATCGACCTGCTCGGCATCGAGATCGGCCGCGTGACCTCGATCGCGTTGCAATACGACGCCGCGAGGAAGCGCTTTCCGGTCGAGGTGTTCGCCGAGGTCTATCCCTATCGGCTCGGCGCGGTGCGCACCGCGCTTCTGCAGACGGCGGCGACACCGGCTGCAGGCGACGCCGGGGTCCTGCAGCAACTGGTCGCCAACGGAGTGCGTGCACAACTGCGAACAGGCAACCTGCTGACCGGCCAGCTCTACGTCGCGCTCGACTTCATCGGCAAGCAGCCGGCGCGCTCCGTGATGAGCAGCGACGGCACGTTGACGCTGCCCAGTGCGCCGGGAACGCTGAGCGAGATCCAGCCGCAGATCGCCGACATCGTCGAGAAGATGAGCAAGATTCCGTTCGACGAGATCGGCAAGGACCTTCGCTCCACGCTGGCCGGTGCGAGCGCCGCGATCAATCGCCTGACGCCGGAAGCGCAGAAGGCGCTGGCCGAAGTTCAGAAGACTCTCGCCAAGGCGCAATCTTCGCTCGAGAGCCTGGATCGCAACGTCACCGACCCGAACGCGCCCGTCCAGCACAACCTCGAGCAGACCTTGCTCGAGCTGCAACGCGCCTCGCGTTCGCTGCGCGTACTGTCCGACTACCTGCAGCAGCACCCGGAATCGATCCTGCGCGGCAAGCCGGCCGATGCGCCGATCCCGCAACGCTGAGCCCGGAGACTCGCGTCACGATGCCACGACTTCGCACTGCCCCGTTCCTCTCGCTCGCCGCGCTGCTGGCGCTGGCTGCGTGCTCGGCCTCGGCGCCGCCGGTTCGGCTGCATACGCTGATGCCGGTCGAAGTCACGCCGCGCGACCCGGCAGCGAGCCGCTCTCCGATCGACATCGCGCTCGAGCCGATCCGCGTGCCGGCGCAGGTCGACCAGCCGCAATGGCTGGTCCGATTGCCCGACGACAGCCTGGCCGTTCTCGAGCAGGAGCGCTGGGCCAGTCCCCTGGCCGACGAGTTGCGTCAGGCGCTGCTCGAAGAGCTCGGGGCGCGCTATGGCGCCATCGAAGGTCGTGTCGCAGCGACCGGCAACCCGCCGGTTCTGCGCATCGCCGTCGAGCTGCGCCGATTCGACTCGATCCCTTCGCGCGAGGCCCGCATCGAAGCGGTCTGGACCGTCGCGTCAGGCAATGCGTCCCCTGCGCTGCGCTGCCAGGGTCTGCTGAGCGAACCGACAGCGGCTGGCATGCCGGCGCTCGCCGCTGCGCATCGACGTGTGGTCGTGCGCCTCGCGGATGCGATCGGCGAGAGCCTCGTCGCGGTCCGGCGTTCCGCCAGCGCCACCTGTCCGGCGCTCGATCCACGCTGACCAGCTCGACGTCGTACGGATCCGAAAGCTGAACCGCCCGGCGTCTTTCGACGGCCGGGCGGCGGATGGCTGCTGAAGCAGCCCTTCAACCGGCAATGAAGCTTGCCGGCATTGGGAGGATCACGGACGAACGGCGATCTCGTTCTTGACCGCCTTCACGCCCTTGACCTTCATGGCGATGCTTTCTGCAGTGTTCTTCTCGTTCCAGCTCTTCGCAAAGCCGGAGAGCATCACTTCACCGTTGAGCGTCTGCACCTTGATCGCGGCAGCGTCGACTTGTTTGTCTTCGACCATGCGGGCCTTGACGGAGGTCGTGATCGCGGCGTCATCGACGTACGCGCCAACCGTTTCCTGGCCGCGCGAGACCGCGCAGCCGGAAGTGATGACGAGGGCGGCAACAGCAGCAAGGGTGGCAAGGGGAGTGCGAAGGTTCATGGTGGGCTCCTGATGAAGTTTGGATCGAGTTATGAAATGAAGTGACGGTGCATATCGAGGCCCCACCGACGCGGGCCGGAGAACCGGGTCTAGTCGGCGAGCCAGTCGCTCAGTTCGTCGGCGTGCTCTTGTTCCTGGCTGAGGATCTGCTCGAGCATCCGGCGCGTCGTGGAATCCTTGTCGCCGATCAGGGCGATCATCTGGCCGTAGGCCTCGATCGCCACGCGCTCGGCGATCAGATTGGCGCGGATCATTGCCTGCAGGTCGGCCGATTCATCGTAGTCGGCGTGGCTCCGTTCGAGCAGCGTCGACGGCGCGAAATCGGGCTCACCGCCCAGCTGGACGATTCGTTCCGCGATCTGGTCGGCGTGCGCCGTTTCCTCGTTCGCGTGAACCAGGAACTCGTTCGCGATGGCCGGTGAAGCGACGCCCTTGGCGGTGAAATAGTGGCGCTTGTAGCGTAGCGTGCAGACGATTTCGGTGGCAAGCGCGCCATTCAGCAACGCGATGATGTCTTCGCGCCACGGCCCGTAGCTGGGCGTCACGGCACCCTTCTCGAGGCTTCGCTTGGCTGCTTCCAGCGCGGCCTCGTCGAGGCGAAGGCGCGAGTCGCCTTCGTGATGATTGCGGACCGTGCCGACGGTTGGATTGTTCATGGTCTTCTCGGAGGCGTTCATTTGCCTGCGACCGCTTTGGCGCCGAGCAATGCGAACAGCAGCACGGCGACGAACAGGACCAGGAACACGACGAACAGGATCTTGGCGATGCCGGCAGCGCCGGCGGCCACTCCGGTGAAGCCGAGCATGCCCGCAACGAGCGCGATGACCGCGAAAATGATGGCCCACTTGAGCATGAAGTTCTCCTGGCGGCTCCCTCCCGGTGTGGGAATGCGGGCCATTGAATGTCGATGTGTGCAACTTTAGGCAGCAGGCAGTGCTCCGCCCATCGGAGCGTCGCGTGCGCGTCTGTAGGACGGGGGCGCAACGGGCCTCGGCCTGACCCGTCGCGGGTGTCGTCAGTCAACGTGAGCGAGTGGCGGCGCCGCGGCGTCCGCAGGCGACGCGGCCGCCTCCAGGACGATCCAGTAGCACGCGTCACTGTGCAAGTCTGACCAGCGGATCGACTCGCCCGGGCGCAGTGCGATTGCGGCCAAGACACCACCCGGGTCATTCGGGGCCTTGCTGCCGTCACGGACGAACAGCACGCGCAGCTTTCGGCCGCCGCGCGTGAGAACGATCTCGGCCTTGCTCCAGTCGCCCGGAAGGCAAGGACGAAAGGAGACTTCTTCGCCGCGCTGGACCATGCCGAACATCGATTCGAGCGCGGCGCGGTGCATCCATGCGGCCGACCCGGTATACCAGCTCCAGCCGCCCCGACCTACGTAGGGCGGCGCCGAGTACACGTCGCCGGCCATCACGTAGGGTTCGATCGCGTACACCGCGCCCCGGCCGGCGTGCCGCGATCGATGCGCGGGGCTCAGGTAGCTGAAGTACCGATAGGCAGCGTCGCCGTCGCCGCGCTCGGCCTGCGCCATCAGCGCCCAGACGCCGGCATGCGAATACTGTCCGCCGTTTTCGCGCACGCCGCGCGGATAGGCCTGGATGTAGCCGGCGCTCGGCCGTGCATCGTGAAGCGGCGGATCGAGCAGCTTGATCAGGCCGGCCTCGCGATCGACGAGGCGTGCGTCGAGCGAGGCCATCGACGTGCGCTGGAACGACTCGGGTGCGGCGTGCGAGAGCACGGCCCAGGCCTGGGCGATCAGGTCGATGCGGCACTCCTCGTTGGCGCTGGCGCCGAGCGGCGAGCCGTCGTCGAAGAAGGCGCGCCGGTACCACTCGCCGTCCCAGCCCGCGCTTTGCAGGGACTCTTGCCAGCCGCGGGACGCATTTCGCCAGGCCGTGGCGCGGCCGGCGTCACCGCGTGCCTCGGCCACGGGCGCGAACCGGGCAACGACGTCGATCAGGAACCAGGCCAGCCAGACCGATTCGCCGCGCCCTTCATGACCGACCCGGTTCATGCCGTCGTTCCAGTCGCCGGTTCCCATCAAGGGCAGGCCGTGCGCGCCCACGGCCAGGCTGTGATCGATGGCGCGCGCGCAATGCTCATAGACGCTCGCCGACTGCTCACTGATGCCCGGCGCGTAGTAGGCGTCCTCGGCACCGGCCGGTACCGCCATGCCTTCGAGAAAGGGCACGCTTTCGTCGAGCAGCGCGTTGTCGCCGGTGGCCTGGGTGTAGTGGCAGACGGCGTGCGGCAACCAGAGCAGGTCATCCGAGAAATGGGTTCGCACGCCTGCGCCGGTCGGAGCGTGCCACCAGTGCTGAACGTCGCCTTCCGGAAACTGGCGCGATGCCGAAAGAAGGAGTTGCTTCCTCAGCAGATCGGGGCGAGCCCAGGCGAGCGCCATCGAGTCCTGCAGCTGGTCCCGGTAGCCATAGGCGCCGCCGGCCTGGTAGAAGCCGGCCTTGGCCCAGAGCCGGCAGGCGACGGTCTGATAGAGCAGCCAGCGGTTGACCATCGCGTCGAACAGCGGATCGGGCGTGCGCACGACCGTCGCTTCGAGCAATTCGTCCCAGTGGTCGCGCACGTCCTGCTTGCGCTTGAGCGGAGACACCAGCGCGGCACTCGCCGCAAGCGCAAGCGCACCTTCGGGGCTGGGTGCCCAGCCGAGCAGGAACACGCGTTCGATCGCATCGCCGGCGCGCACCGAGATGCGCGTCGCGATCGCGGCGCAGGGGTCGAGGCCGCCGCCGGTGGCCTGACCGTACTGGTCGGGGACGACGAGGCGGCCGCGCGCGTCGAACGATTCGCGGCGATCGCAGGTCCAGTCGGCAAGCTCTTCGGTGTCGCCAGCGAGGCCGAAGAAGGCGGTGCCGCCGCCGAAGCCACCGGACCGGTCGCGCTGCGTGCAGAACAGCGTCGTCATGCGCCGCTCGACGCCCGCAGCCGTACCGTCGGTACGCGCGCTGGCCGGGCTCTCGGGGTCCGCCGCGGCGCGTTGGCTCGCCATGCTCGTGAGCGTGGTGCCGCGATCCATTCGGTTCTGGCCCAGGATCCATTCGGCGATGCCGATGATGCGCAGGTTGAGCGTCTTGTGGCCGCGATTGAGGAGACGGAGTCGCACCTGCTTCACGGACGCCTCGGGGTCGACGCACCACGACACGTTCACGTCAAGCGCGCCCCGGCGATGACTCACGACGCTGTAGCCCTGGCCATGCGATACGCGGTACTCGGCCTGGTTGTCGCCCGCCGAAGAAGGCGTCACGCTCCAGGCCTGCATCGTCCGCGTGTCCTGAAGCAGCAGCCATTCGCCCGGCGGATCGGCAACCGGGTCGTTCGACCACGGCGTCAGCATGTTGAGCCGGCTGTTCAGCGCCCAGCTGTAGCCGCCACCAGCCTCGCTCAGCTGGCTGCCGAAGTTCGGATTGGCGAGCACGTTGACCCAAGGCCGTGCCGGCCGCATCAGCGCGGTCACGTCGAATCGGAATTCACCACTGGTCTGCGCGAACTCGCCGAGCGGCGGCCTCGGTACGATCTCGGCACCCATGTCGGCGGGCAGCGCCGCGCTCGAGACCGCCTGCCGTTCCCCGAGCGCGCTGTCGTGCTCGTCGACGAGCTCCTGCACGTGATGCGCAAGCGCGCGGCCATCGGCATTGAGGCGGACCCGGGCCAGGGCGCGCAGCGTCGACAGCTCGTCGGCGTGCAGCTCGGCCGAAGCGAGAACGTAGAAGCCGGTGTCCGCCGCGCAGGGCTGCGCATTGCACGCTGCGACGTGGGCCTCCTTCAGGGACGTGATCTGATGATTCAAGGCCATCAGATAGGAGGCCGGTTCGTGGTTGACGATGACCAGGTCGCAGGCGACGCCGCCCCAGGACCACAGCCGCAGCGCCTGGGCGAGCGAGCGCAGCAGACCGAAGCCTTGCGCCACGCCGGCCGAGACCAGCACGATCGGCCGGTCGCCCGAGATGCCGAAGCGCCACAGCAGCCGACGGTCGCAGACCTCGCTCGGCTCGATGCGGCGGGCGTGCGGCCGGGTCACCGTCATGGCGAGCAAGGTCGACAGGGTCTGGATCGCGGCAAAGGTTTCGCTGCCGATCCGCATCTCGCGCAAGCGGATTCCCGCCAGGGTTGCCGACATCATCGAGGCGCGCTCGATATTGCTCGCTTGCCGATACTTGTCGATGACGGCGCGCAGCGTCGTGCGGTTGTCGGTGGCGGCGGTGCAGAACGTCACTCGCACTTTCGCGCCCGGTGCGATCTGCAGGCGCACCGCGAAAGCCGCGACCGGATCGAGCCCGGTGTCGAGCGACACGCCTTCGCCGCCGGCGGATGTCGCCGGCGGATCGTCGAAGGCCGCGTGCGGATGACTCGCGCCGCGGTTGCGGCCGAGCCAGCGCTGCCGGTCGACCTGGATCCGCAACGCAGCGAGCGGTGGCTCTGCCTCGGCAATGAAATGCGCGGCAAGCACGCCCTTGTCCTGCGCCAGTCGAGGCTTGCGCTCGAACACCAGCGCCTGGTGCCCGGCCTGCCACTCGGCGCCGATGAAAAGGTTCTGGAAGGCCGGGTGCGCTTCGTCGGCACGCGCATCGGCGAGCGTCACCTCGAACGAGGACATCAGCTCGAGGTCGAGCGTGCGCTCGCCGCGGTTGCGCAGCTCGATGCGCCGGAATTCGATGTCGTCTTCGGGACTGACCCACACCGTCGTCTCGGCTTCGACCTCGGACCAGGTGGCGCCGAACCAGGCGCGGTCGGCGTGAAAGCTGCTGTGGTAGTGCGCCGAGCGGTCGGGCGCCGGATGCTGGGTCAGCGAGACGGCGCGTGGCTGCCGGTCCCAACGCAAATGGAAGAAGGTGCCGTAGCCGTCGCGCAGCGCGTCGTCGCGCGATCGCGAGACCGTGTTCACGCCCCAGCGACTGGTGCCGGCACCGTTTGCGCGCAAGGTCACCGCATAGCGCCCGTTCGACAGCAGATGGGTCGGTTCGATCGCCGCCATGCCGGGCAGGACGTCGCGCAGCATTCCGGGACCGCGTTTCTGCAGCGTCCCGGGCGCCGCGCTGGCCGGCGCCTCGTGCAGCATCGAGACTTCGCGCGGCGCGCGTTCGTGAAGCAGGGAAGCGACCGCCTCGATGCGCGGGTCGCCCATGCCCCAGCGGCGCGGCGCGTGGTCCTGCAGCACGTTGGCCAGGGCGACGATGCTCATGCCCTGGTGATGGGCCATGAAGGTCTGGACCCGGGTGACGCCCTCGGTGCCCGATTGCCGCGCCGGCGTGTAGTCGAGCGCTTCGATGAAGCCGTATTGGCCGCGCGCCCGCACACGTTCGAGACGACGAAGGTTCGACGTCGCACGGTGCGGCGCGACCTGCGCCGCCAGCGCGCTCGCGTAAGGCGCGACCACGAGCTCGTCAGGCGGCGTGCGGCGCAGCGCCAGGTCGGGAACGCCTTGCGGCGCGTACTGGTAGGCGAGGGTGTGGTCGCTGCCCGCGTAGGCCGACTCGGACATGCCCCAGGGCATGTTGTGCCTGCGCGCGAATGCGATCTGCTCGATGACCGCTGCCCGGGCTGCGGAATGCAGGACGCTGCCGTACGGCTCATCGAGCACCAGCGTCGGCATCAGGTACTCGAACATCGAGCCGGACCACGAACGCAGGCCGGCCAGGCCGCCGACCGCGAAGAAAGGCCGGCCGAGGGCGGCCCAGTGCGCAGCCGGGACGTCGCCCTTGGCGATCGCCCAAAGGCTGGTCGCGCGTGCTTCGGAGGCGAGCAGGTCGTAGAAGCCGGCGTCGAGCTGATGGTCGGCGACCCGAAAGCCGATGTGGAAGAGTCGACGCTTCCTGTGGAACAGGAATTCGAAGTCCGGCTCGCGCGCAAGGCGCTGACAGCTGGTGGCGATCGCGCGAAGCCGCTCGACCGGGTCGGGCACTGGGGTCGCGTCGCCGGCCGGTACGGCGTCGCGCAGGGCAGAGCGCAAGGTCGCAAGGCGATCTTCGAGGTCCCAGCCGAGACGGTGTGCAGGTGTCGGCGGCGCACCGGCGTCGAGCACCGGCAGCCACGACGCGAGCTCCAGCGCGACGGCGTCGAGACGGCTACGGAAACGGTCGGCGTCGGCGGCGATCTCGGCGAGCGCGTCTTCGGTGTCGAGCAGCACCGCGAAGCTGCCCGGCGCGACCGGCTTGTCGCTGGCGGCGCGAAGCTCGTCGAGTTGCGCGCTCGATTCCGCGAGCCATCGTCTCAGCGCCGCATCCTCGCGCGGGGCGGTCGCGAGCTCGAGGCAGGCCTGCGCGACCGCGAGCAGGTGCATGCACAGGTTGCCGCTGTCGACCGTCGACACGTATTGCGGCAGCAGCGGCTCGGCCCGTTCGGTGTCGTACCAGTTGAGAAAATGGCCGCGATGTCGGGGCAGGGCTTCGAGCGCGGCGAGCGTGGCCTCGAGTCGCTCGATGGTCTCTTGCCGACCGATCCAGCCGAACTCCCGCGCGCACACGGTCGCAAGCAGGTAGAGACCGATGTTGGTCGGCGAGGTGCGGTGCGCGACCATGTCGTGCGGCGTCGTCTGCAGGTTGTCGGGCGGCAGCTGGTGATCGCCGGAGACGACGCAGCGCTCGAACAGGCGCCAGGTGTCGCGCGCGATCCGGCCGAGGTAGTCGCGGTCGGCGCGCGACAGGGCGTCTGCGCGAAGTGGCGGCCGCGGTCGGCTCACCCACCAGGTCCAGACCGGCGAAAGGGCCCAGGCCACGCAAAGCCCGGTTGCGAGAACGATGTGCAGAGTGTGTGCCGCCATGAGCAGGCTCCACAGCCCGAGCGACGCCAGCGGCACGCCCCAGTGCTTGCGCACCAGCGCCTGCAGCCGCGTCGTCGCCGATGCCTCTGCCGCGGCGGCCGTGGTCCACTCGAGCAGGTGGCGGCGGCTCACGGTCGTGCGCCATACCGCGCGCACGATCGCATCGGTGGCCATCAGGGCGAGTTGCACGAGCTGGCCAAGCAGCCAGACGCCGCTCAGCAGCGCGCGTGTCAGATCGGCCAGACCTTGCCGGTAGAAGTGGAGCCGCGCCACGTCGTCGCGGCTCGGCGCGAAGCCGGCCATTGCGCCCATCAGCGAACCCGCCGTGAACGCGAGGCCGATCAGCGCCAGCGCCGGCCATGGCGAGACCACCGACGTCGCGAGCGCCACGGCCAGCAGCGCGAGCGACATCGGCGCGACCAGCGAGCGGCGCAGGTTGTCGATCATCTTCCAGCGGTTGACGGCCCGGATCCCGTAGCGGCCGGCATGGAAGAGGATCGGCAGCAGCTGCCAGTCGCCGCGCGTCCAGCGATGCACGCGCGACGCCGCGACGTCGGCGTGAAAGGGGGCGTCTTCGATCACGGAGACGTCGGTGACTGCGGCGCAGCGCGCCAGCGAGCCTTCGAGGAGGTCGTGGCTCAGAACCTGGCTCGACGGCAGACGGCCGCCGAGAACGGCATGCACGGCATGCACGTTGAGCAGTCCCTTGCCGGTGAACGTGCCTTCGCCGAACAGGTCCTGGTACACCTCGGAGCTGGCGATGCTGTAGGGATCGATGCCGCTCTGGCCGGAGAACAGCCAGTGGTAGAGCGTCACGTCCTCGGGTGCGCACAAGGGTGTGGCGACGTGGGGCTGCAAGATCCCGTAGCCACGTTGGACACGGCGCCCGTCGCTGCTCAGGCGCGGCTGGTTGTGCGGATGCGCGGCCACGCCGACGAGGTCTCGCAGCCGACCGGGCGGCAAGCGTGTATCGCTGTCGAGCGTGAGCACGTAGCGAACGCCCGGGCCGATCTCGCAGGTCCGGCCCAGATCGATGAATGGGCTGGTCGATCCTTCGGCCAGCGTCTTCAGCAGTTGCTCGAGCTTGCCGCGCTTGCGCTCCCAACCGAGCCAGCATTGCTCCGACTCGGAGAACCGCCGGTTGCGGTGCAGGACGATGAAGCGTGGTGCCTGACCTTCTTCGACCGGGTACAAGGCGTTCAGCCTGTCGATCGCCTGAACCGCGGCATCCAGCAACGCGGCGTCGCTCGCAACGTGCTCGGCAGGCGCATCGGCCCAATCGCTGAGCAGGGCGAACTGCACGCCCTTCTCGGGATTTGCCAGGTAGTGCAATTGCAGCTTGTGCGCGAGCTCGCTGCCGGATTCCGGCTTCGTCAGCATCGCCGGAATGACAACCATCGGCCGATGCTCCGGAGGGATGCCGGTGATGAAACCGAGTCGTGGCAGGCGGCTCGGGCGCGAGGACTCGCTGATCAGCCGGTTGATCACGGCCACCGCCGTTTCGGAGGCCGGGAAAATCATCAGCGCGGCGGCAAGCCATGCAAACCAGGGTGAGGCGTCGGCGCGAAGCTCGCCGCCGTGACGCAGCAGCAGCCAGGCGACGATGCCGGCCGTCACGAGCGCGATCGCGCCGAGATAGGTGGGCAGGGCGGCGCGACGAATTTGCAGCTGGCGTCGAGGCGCGTTCGATTCCGGCAAACCGAGCGCGCTCTGCAGGCTTGGTTGCCCCGCACCGAGCAACCAGTATCCGGCCACGCCCTTCGGCTCTTCGTTCGCCTTGTTAGCGGGCGCGTGGTGCATCAGGCCGAGCAGCGTTTCAGCGACGGCGCGTTCGCTCCTGCCGCTCTTCTTGGCCAGCCGCTCGATCGCGTGCAGCGTCAGGTCGCGCGTGTCGTCGCGTTCGGCCGCGAAGGCGGGCGAGCCGAGCATGAGCTTGGTCAATACGCTGGTCTGGCTGACGATCTCGGGCCAGTCGGCGTCGCCGATCGAGCGCAGAGACGTGATCGCATTGCCGACGCTCAGGTTGTCTGCGGCCTGTGCGGCCGGCAACCGGGTCTGGATCTCGGCGAGATGCGGCGCGACCCGGCGCAGCCAGTCGAGGGCCGCCTGCTCGGCAGGCGTTCGAGGGTCCTGGAGCCGTTGCGCCATCTGGGCGAGAAAGTTCTCGCCGACGCCACGCCGGTTGAGTAGGCTAAGCAAGGCGTCGAGGCTTTCCGGCGTATGGGTGTCGAGTCGATCGCAGCACAGGTTGGCGACTTCTCGCGCAGCCTTGTTGGCGGCCACGCGTTCAGCCAGGCGGCGCAGGTTCTCGATCAGTACGACACGCAATGTCGTCGGCAAGGCCCACAGCTCGCCGAGAGTCAGCTCACGTGTTTCCTCGTAGGCCTTGAGGAAATGGACAAGGAGATCTTCATTGAAGGCGCTGTCGGTGTGGGCGACGAAGGCCCAGGCCACGCCGTAGATCCGCGGCAGTCCGACCAGCGGCTCGTCGTGCAGGACCGGCAAGTCGCGAAAATAGCGGCGCGGCAATCCGTCGTTGATCTCGCGCAACTGCGCTTCGATCAGGTGAAAGTTGTCTAGCAGCCACTCCGCCGCCGGGCTGACGTCGTACCCGGTCGTCGCTTGTCGGCCGATGTAGTGATGCGCTTCACGGAGGATCCGGATGTTGTCGCGCAGGCGGGGAAAGAACGCCGTCGATCCCGAAGCGGCGAAGCGCGCTGCGTGGGTTTCGCCGAGGCTGCGGCCATGCTGGGCAAAGCGCTCCGGGCCGAAGACTTCCGAGCGGTTCGGCCGCTCCAGTGGACCGCGTGACGGATCGAGGACCGCGCCAACCGCCGCTGGCGCGTCGGGCACCAGCCGCAGCAGTTCAGTCGACGCCATCGTTGCTTCAGACGATGAGCGAACCTATCCCGAAGACGAGTGCGACAACGACCAGGGTGGTCACGAAGCGAGGCGCAAGGAAGCCGGACAGTGCGTCTGCAGCGCAGCGCAGGGCGAACATCCGGCCGCGCAAGCCGTTGCACCGATCGACATGCGCGCCAAGGTTCGACAAATCCATCGGCGTTGTTTCAGCGGCGCCGTCGAGCGAGGAGGTGGCCCACTCCGGACGCAAGCGAAACGCAGGAGCGGAGTGGCCGACAGCTTGGGGAGTCATTTCGCTGAATCTCAACATTCTGGCAATCATAGGCATCGAGGCTCGGACGGTCTGTCGGCTCGGCGCACCCGGCGCTGTAGGAACAGTCTGATACAGCAAGTTATGGGCCTGAAGCCGGCATAGGGGAACCGAAGAGACAAATAAACGGCAAAAAAAACGCGCCGAAGCGCGTTTTCAAGACCCCACGGAGGGAGACCGGCCGAGTTCCGCGCGGGCGGATCGGCAAGGGGCCGTTGGGAGGTAATCGAATCACAGGTCTCTTGGCAAATTCGATGCCTTGTCAGTCGCAGCCGTTGCCGCGGATCCAGGCGGTCGTTTTGTGGCCTTCAGCGGTGCGAGCATCTTCAGCCACGATTCGATCGGCATGCGCTTGAGCGCCTGCGTCGCAAGTTGCGGTAGCAAGCCGACCAACAGGGCCGGCCGGAACAGCCATCGCCACGGCCGAGACAATGCGAACACGGCCCCGACCACGACTGACCCGAGAACAAGCGCGTAAGGATTCTTTCGAGCAATCGGCGCGACGATCTTGCGCGAGGCTTCCCCAGCCACGATGCCGGCCGTGTGCAAGGGATGCTCGGACCACCAGTGCTCCAGCGTTTCGATCACCAGCCCGGCGCCGGGCAAGGATTTCAGGCGTTCCACGATGGCGTGCTTGAAGTCGCCCAGACCGAGGTCGTCGAGCAACGATGGCCTGGGTGGCGGATGCGCAATCGCCATCAGTGCCGCGCGCAAGCGGGCACGGGAGGCGTTCAGGCGTTGCGTGGGGGATTGGCCGTTCAGCTCCGGCAACGAACTCATGGCGCGCTCGCCTCCCGCAGGATCGCCATGTCGGCGCTGAGTTGCTTCTTGACGTTGTCGAAAGCATTTTCGACCGGGTTCTTACGCGCGGCCAAGACACAAAGTGCCGCCGCAAGGAACGCCGCTGCGGGAACGGCGACGAGCAACCATGGCACCTGAAACCCCGTGGGCGGAAGGGTCGCCCACAACATGATTGCGACACCTGCGAGCACGAGTCCGACGCTGACCAGCGCGAGCGCCGCCAGATACAGGCCGATCCGCAGGCTCCACGCCGAGGTCGTTTTGCTGACCTCGTCGCCGAGCAGCTCGGCGTACGCCTCGACGTGATCGCCGAGGATCTGGGGCTCGGTTGCTATGAGTCGAAGCAGCGGGTGGATCACGGCGCCGCGCCGATCAGTCGCGCGAGGAGCGGCTCAACAACGCGATCAGGCCCATCAGTGCAGCCCCGGTCGCTGCTGCGATCAGCATCGCCTTGATCGGCTCATCCTTGACATACCCGACCGCGCTGTCGGAAGCGCGCACGGCTTTCTCGCGCAGTTGCTGCGAAGTGTCGCGGACCGCCTCGATGCCACGGCGTGCGGCGGCCTCGGCCTGCGAGGAGACGCGGTTCAACAGGGGTGCGGCCTGGCTGCGAAGGTCTTCCACCTTGGCCGAGAGGGTGTCGAGCGCGCTGTCAGCGGTACGCTGGGTCGAGTGGATCGCGCCCTGCGCCGTGCCGGCGGCCATGTCGGCCATGTCCTGACCTTGCTGGGCGAGGGGTTTGGTGCTGCTGGTGACGGTGCTCATTGCGGTTCCTTGGTCGAGTGAGAGGGATTGGCCTGACGGGCCTGGCGGGAAGAGATGGCGCTCAAAGATAACAGTGTCCTGCGGTTCCGATTCCGCCGCGATAGGGTACGCGCGCGCAGCCCTGTCGGGGGAGCCACCCCGGCCCCGTAGGACGCAACCGACACGAAGACGACACCAAGATGCGCAGATTTATGCCGGGGCTCGCTCGAAGGCGGGCATATCGCTGGCCAACGCCTTCTCGTCGAGCGCTGGCAAGGTCGCCTCGATCAGCGTGCCCTGGCCGGGTGCCGAGACCAGTCGCATCGAGCCGCCTTCGGCTTCGACCCGGTAGCGCATGCCGATGAGGCCGTGGGTCGCGACCTGCTCGAGGCTGGCGTCGAAGCCGACGCCGTTGTCGCGCACGGCAACGCGCACGCCTCGCTCGCCGTCGACTGCAAGCTTCACTTCGACTTCGGTCGCTCGCGCGTACTTGGCGACATTGGTCAAGGCCTCCTGGACCAGCCGGTAGACCGTGAGTTGCGACGCCGGACCGAGGTCTACGTGCTCGAAGTCCTCGGCGACCTTCACTTCGCTGCGCTGTGCAAACTCGCGCACCAGGATCTCGAGTGCAGCGACCAGGCCGAGGTTGCTGAGCGACGAAGGACGTAGATCCTCGATGATGCGGCGCTTGAGGGCTATGCCGCCGTTCAGCGTCTCGTTCAGGTGGGCCAGGCGTTCGAGCACTTCCGGCGTGGTCTTGCCCAGGCGCGACTTCAGGCGCGCGGCGTCGAGCTTGGCGGCGGTGAGCAAGGCGCCGAGCTCGTCGTGGAGCTCGCGGGCGAGGTGGCTGCGCTCGTCTTCGCGAATCGTTTGCAAGTGTTGCGCAAGCTCCTTCAGCTGACGGGTCCGCGCCGTGACCTCGACCTCGAGTCGATCGCGCTCGGTCGCCACGCGACGGCTTTCCTCGTCGGTGTGTCGTTCGAGCGCCGCCGTCTGGCGCAGGTACATGAAGAGCGCAAGCAGGCTCACGGCCGCCATGGCGCTGGTGCCGATTCGGTTCAGCATCAAGGTCTGGTAGATGCCCTTGCGACCCGTTGCGACTTCGGCATTCTCCTCGGCAAGCAACTCGTCGGTGAGCTTCTGGACCTGCTCCATCTTTTCCTTGCCGATGTTGCTGAGCATCAGCTCGCGCCAGGCCGACTCGACTCCCTTGTCGTGCAGCTCGATCGATGTCGCCAGCTCGCTCATCTTCTGGTCGCATGCTGCGACGAGCTGGCCCAACAGCGCGTTCGTGCGCGGATTGGTGGCGTAGTACTTATTCAGCCAGCCGATCGCATTGCTCAGGCCTGCCTGGGCGTCGTGATAGGGCGCGAGGTATTCGGGGCGCGAGGTCAGAAGATAGCCGCGCTGGCCTGTCTCGGCATCGAGCAGGCTCTTCGAGACCAGGTTCAGATTGTTGCGCGCGGTGCCTCGGTCGCCGAGCGAATCGAGCGACGTCGTCGCGTCCTGGTACGACACTTCGCCGATGACGAACATCGCCAGCGCAGCCAACGCGGCGAGCGGAAATGCGACGACGCTGCGCCGGAAGTACGATAAGGACTTCATCTTCAACCGACGAACCTAAACTCGCGACCGTCTCGCCTCGTACGCGAAGGGCTGCATCTACCATGATCAGAATCGCCATCATCGACGACCACGCCATCGTTCGCGCAGGCCTGCGTCAGTTTTTTTCCGAGCAAGTCGATCTGACCGTGGTTGCCGAAGCGGCGAACGGCCGCGATGCGATCGATATCGTGCGCAAGGGCGACGTCGACGTGATCCTGATGGATCTGTCGATGCCGGATCAGAGCGG
>JBDTNU010000039.1:0-17978 GCA_039933535.1 Caldimonas sp.
GTCGACAACATCCTGCTCGGCGAAGGGCGCGGCTTCGAGATCGCGCAAGGCCGGCTCGGGCCAGGGCGCATCCATCACTGCATGCGCCTGATCGGCCTGGCCGAACGCGCCCTCGAGCTGATGTGCAAGCGCGCGACCAGCCGGGTCGCCTTCGGCCGTACCGTCGCCGAGCAAGGCGTGACGCGCGAGCGCATCGCCGAGGCGCGCTGCCAGATCGACATGTCGCGCCTCTTGACGCTGAAGGCGGCATGGATGATGGATGTCGCCGGCAACAAGGCGGCCAAGGCCGAGATCGCGATGATCAAGGTCGTGGCACCGAACATGGCCTGCCAGGTGATCGATTGGGCGATGCAGGTGCATGGCGGCGGCGGCGTCTCGGGCGACTTTCCGCTCGCCGGCTTCTACGCCGGCGCGCGCACACTGCGCTTTGCCGACGGCCCCGACGAAGTGCACCGCAACGCGATCGCCAAGATCGAGCTGGGCAAGCACGCCTGAGGCGTGCGCTCCTGACCCTGGCCTGAGGCGAGCGATCCGACTTTGCCTGAAGCGGCTCAGCCGCCCTTCTTCTTGCCGGCGGCCGGCAGCGATTGCCAGGCGGTCGAGGTCGTCTGCGACCAGGTCACAGGCTCGTCGCCGCGAGCACGGCCGACGCGCTGAGCCTCGGTACCCGACGTCTCGAACAGCGCAAGGGCGGCGGCGACGTCGGTCTCGTCGGCGCTGGTGAGTTGCATGCGCAGGTAAAGGCGGCCGCGCAAGGTCATCAGCACGAACGGTGGCTCGAGGCGAAGCAAGGTGCCTGCCGCCCGCTCGAGGGCGCGGCTGAGCGGCCCTTCGAGCCATGCCGGGCCCTCGTTGGGCAAGCTCGAGACGCCGGCGAAGCTGTGTCGCAGCAGCTTCGACCCGTCGATCGCGATCTTCGGAAACATGACGAGCCACCGTGTCTCTTCCGGCGTGGCGTTGCCCATCTCGGTCTGGTTGCTCTCGGTGAACTGCTCGAATGCCTGCTTCTCGAGCAGCTCCTTCAGCGACCTCGAGACGATCAGCATCTGCAGGTCGGGCGGCAGGCCGAGCTCCATGCGCACGCGCAATTCGTGGCCGGTGATGTAAGCCCGCTGCGGCGGGCCCCATTCGAGCCGCCAGGGTGTGCCCTCAAGCTTGCCGTCGACAACGAAGCCGTTGCCGTCGCGCTCGCGCTTGAAGGCGTGGCCGCGCCGCTTGGCCCAGGCCGACACCTCGCTGTAGTCCGGGCCCAGGCCCTGGTTGGCGAAGAAGCTCTTGAACATCGCTTGCTCCGATCTACGAGATTCGCGTGCCGGGCGGCCCGCGCCATGAGGGAAGGACGCAGTGGTCATCGAAGTGTATTCGTGGGCTACGTCGAACGGCGACATGACGGCCAGCCGGACAACGCGCCGTGGAGGCGCGTCGACGATCCATCTTTACGTCGGCGGAAAGCCTCGTCCGCTTGTTTTTATTTGAGAAACTGATTAATAATCATTCTTATTATTACTGCACAGAGGGCGATCACTGGGGGCTTGCGGCCGGCCGAGGTGACGCATGGGACATGACGGGACCGAGAGCATCGACAGGACTCGCCGCGTGCGCGCTGCTCCTGGGCTTGGCGGGCTGTGGCGGTGGCGGAACATCGCAATCGACTTCCCCACCCGTTGACGCGGGGCTCTCGGCCGAAGCGGCGCTGGGCGAAAAGATCTTCCACGACGTGTCGCTGTCGGCTTCCGGCCAGCAGTCCTGCGCGACCTGCCATGTCGCCGCCAACGGCCACTCGCCGGACAACGCCCTGGCGGCCCAGTTCGGGGGGCTGGCGGGCGATCAGCAAGGCACGCGCAAGACACCGGGCATCCGCTACCTGGCGAGCAACACGCCCTTCTTCTTCGCGTCCGACGGCACGCCGACCGGCGGATTCTTCTGGGACGGCCGCGCCCGCACCTTTGCCGAACAGGCCGTTGAACCTTTCATCAATCCGTTCGAGATGGCGAATGCCGACAAGGCGTCGGTGGTCGCCAAACTGGCCGGCGCGCCCTACGCGGCCGACTTCGTCAAGCTGTTCGGCGCCGGCATCTTCAGCGACGTCGAAGGCGCCTACTTGCGCCTCTCGCTTGCCGTGCAGCAGTACGAGCGCGAAGACATCGAGTTCAATTCCTACAGCAGCAAGTACGACGCGTTCCTGCGCGGCACCACTGCCTTGAGCGACCAGGAGTTGCGCGGCCTGGCGCTCTACAACTCACCGACCAAGGGCCATTGCGCCGGCTGTCACCCTTCGGCACGCGGCGCCGATGGCTCGCCGCCGCTGTTCACCGACTTCACCTACGACAACCTGGGCCTGCCGCGCAATCCCGAGCTGCAGCGCAACGCCGATCCGACCTACTTCGACCTGGGCCTTTGCCAACGCGCCGACCTGCCCGACCGGGGCGACCTGTGCGGTGCCTTCAAGGTGCCGAGCCTGCGCAATGTCGCCCTGCGCGAGGCCTACTTCCACAACGGCCGGTTCAAGTCGTTGAAAGACGCGCTCACCTTCTACGTGCAGCGCGACACCAACCCGGAAAAGTTCTATCCGCTGGACGGCGACGGCACGCCGCTCAAGTTCAACGACCTGCCGCCTGCGTACCGGAAGAACGTCAACGTCACCGAGGTTCCCTACAACCGCGGCCTAGGCGACGTGCCCGCTCTCAGCGACACCGAGATCGACGACGTGATCGCGTTCCTGCAGACGCTGAACGACGGCTTCACGCCCTGAATCGACGCGGCTGGCCTGTCGCCGCCGACCCTTGTCACGACACCGACCCGAGGAGAAGACGCCATGAAACCGACACACTGGCAAGGCGCGGCCGCCAGCGCCGCGATCGCCGCGGGGCTGGCGCTCGCGAGCGTTCCGGCGAGCGCGCAGAGCGGCGGGCAGGCAGAGCTCGCGGCACGCCTCGACAAGCTCGCTGCCGAGCTGACCGCGGTCAAGGCCGAGTTGGCCAAGCTCCAGCAGCAGCAGGCGGCCAACGCAGCGGCCGCCGCGGCGCCTGCATCGGCACCGGCCGTGGCAGCGGCACCTGCCGCAACGTCGGCACAGGGTGCGGGCCTCAGCGCCGAACCAGCAACCGTGCTGACCAGCTACGGCGAGCTCAACTACAACCGGCCGACCCGCGATTCGAAGAACGCGCTCGCCGACATGCGCCGCTTCGTGCTCGGCTACCAGCATCGCTTCGACGACAAGACCAAGGCAGTGACCGAGCTCGAGGTCGAACATGCGGTCTCGTCGTCCGACGATCCGGGCGAGGTCGAGGTCGAGCAAGCCTATCTCGAGCGTCAGCTCAGCCCGGGCATCGCGGTGCGCGCCGGCCTGTTCCTGATGCCGGCCGGCCTGCTCAACGAGAACCACGAACCGACCGCGTTCTACGGCGTCGAGCGCAACTTCGTCGAGACCGCGATCATCCCCAGCACCTGGCGCGAAGGCGGCGTGCAGTTCGTCACGGGCTTCGACAACGGCATCACGGCGCAGGCCGGCATCACGAGCGGCTTCGACCTTGGCAAATGGGACGCGACTTCGACCGAAGGCGCCGAGTCGCCGCTTGGTTCGATCCACCAGGAGCTGGCGCTGGCCAGGGCACGCGACCTCTCGGTCTTCGGTGCGCTCAACTGGCGCGGCATTCCCGGCCTGCTGCTCGGCGGCTCGCTGTTCTCGGGCGGTGCGACCCACGGGCAGACGGTGACGAGCTCGCGCGTCACGCTGTGGGATCTGCATGCCCGCTACACGCCGGGCCGCTGGGACCTCTCGACCGTCTACGCCCGCGGCACGATCTCGAATACCGCTGCCTTCAACACGCCGCTGGTTGGAAGCCTGACGCTGATACCCAAGTCGTTCGACGGCTGGTATGGCCAGGCGGCGTATCACCTGTGGTCCAACGCCGACTACTCGCTCGCACCGTTCGCGCGCTGGGAGCAATACAACACCGCGCGCAGCTTCGCCGATCTCGGCGCAGGCCTGACGCCGTCCGGTGCGCGCACCGAGCGCGTCATCACCGTGGGCGCGAACTTCAACATCGGCTCGAGCATCGTCCTGAAAGCGGACTACCAGCGCTTTCGCGAGAATGGCGACAACAATCGCTTCGACCTGGGATTGGGCTGGAGCTTCTAGAAGATGCGGATCGGGCTGGCGGGCGTCGCGGTCGCCTGCGTGGTGGCGCCGACGAGTGCATTCGCCGTCGAGTACCTGAGCGCCGAGCAGGCTGCGCGCCTGATGTTTCCCGACGCCGACCGCTTCGAGGCACGCGACGTGGTATTCGACGCCGCGCAATTGCAAGCGATGGCGGCCCGCGGCGTCGGCGCACGCTCGGCGCGCTGGCAGGTGACGATCGCCCGGCATGGCGGCGCGGCGCTCGGCTACGTCGTCACCGATTCGGTAGTCGGCAAGTTCGAGCTGATCGGCTACGCCGTCGGCATCAACCTCGCCGGCGCGGTGACGCAGATCGAGATCCTGTCCTATCGCGAAAGCCACGGCGGCGAGATTCGCCTGCCGGCGTGGCGACGCCAGTTCGCGGGCAAGACGACAGAGTCGCCGATCCGCGTCGGCGAAGACATCGCCAACATCAGCGGCGCGACCTTGAGCTGCACGCACGTCACCGATGGCGTGCGCCGGATCGTCGCCGTGGTGCAGACGGCGGTGAAGAACGGGAGCCTGGGTTGAACGACGAGCGCATCTCCGAGCCTTCGCGCGCCAACGTCGTCCGGCGCGCGCGACCGCATCTCGGAACGCTTGTCGAAATCGGCGTCGCCAGCGACGGCCGTTCATCGGCTCGCGCGCAGGCTGCCGAGGCGGCGATCGCTGCGGCATTCGTCCGCATCGTCGAGATCGAGTCGACACTGTCGCGCTTCGATTCTCAAAGCGCGATCGGCCGCTTCAACGCGGCCGAAGCGGGCGCGTCGATCGCCGTTGGCGACGATGCCTGCGTCGTGCTCGCGGCGGCGGGTGAGCTTTGCGAAGCCAGCGACGGACTCTTCGACATCTCGCTCGGCACCGGCCGCGATGGCTGGGCATGCGATGGCTTCGTCTTGCGCAAGCTTCGCGCCGGCGCAAGGCTCGATCTCGGCGGCATCGCCAAGGGCCATGCAGTCGACGTCGCGATCGCTGCCCTTCAGCGAGCCGGCGTCGCCGCGGGCTGGGTCAACGCAGGCGGCGACCTGCGCGTGTTCGGCGCGCTCGCCTTGCCCATCGATCTGCGCGACGAACAGGCGGGCGGCGTGCGCCGCTTCGCCACGCTCGAAGACGGGGCGTTCGCGACCAGTTGGCTCGCCGGCGCGACGCGGCACGCGAGCGTCGCCGCCGGCCGATGCATCTGGGCCGACGCGCTGACCAAGGTCGTTGCGCTGAGCGGCGACGTGGCGCATCCGCTCGTTGCGGCGCACGACGCGCAAGCCTGGCTGCACTGAATGCGCGAACGATTCCAACGCCGCCTTTCGCATGCGAGCTATGCCGGCGGCACGACCTCGGAGTCGCATCGACTCGCACCCTGGCAGCGGCGTGTTCTCTATCTGTCGGGCGTGGCGCTGCTCGCCACCGGCGCGGCCTGGCTGCTGGTTCACTACTCGCGTGCAATGGATGCCCTGCCCTCGCCCGCCGAGCCCTGGCTGATGCGCGCTCATGGCTTCGGTGCCTTCGCCGCGCTGTTCGTGCTCGGCGCGCTCGCTGCTTCGCACGTTCCACGCGGCTGGCGATTGGCAAACAGGCGCGACTGGCAACAGCAGCGCCGCACGGGTTTCATCCTCTGCACGCTGGGCGCGGCGTTGGCCCTGACCGGCTACCTGCTCTACTACTTCGCACCCGAGACGGTCCGGCCCGCGCTCGGCTGGCTTCACAGCGGCCTCGGCGTGGCGATGGCGATATTCGTCGTTGCACATCGTCGCGGCGGCGCACGTACCGCGGAAGCCAGCCGATCGTGATGCGCCGTTCCCCGCGAATAGCGACCGCCGTGGCCCGCGCCGCGAAGTGAAACGCGGCACGACCCCTGCGTACAATCGGCTTCGTTCGGGGCGTAGCGCAGCCTGGTAGCGCAACTGGTTTGGGACCAGTAGGTCGCGAGTTCGAATCCCGCCGCCCCGACCAAGCCCGACAGGGCACCACTGCCCGTAGCTCAACTGGATAGAGCACCAGCCTTCTAAGCTGGGGGTCGGGGGTTCGAGTCCCTCCGGGCAGGCCAAGACGGCGTCCACGGCTCGTTCATGATCCGCACGACAGGCAGTATGGCTGCCAGGTTGTCGTCGGTTCGAAGTCCCAGCAAGGATGAAGTCTGGTCGGTATTCAGGCGTGGCAGTCGAGTCGCAAGGATCCGGACCCGCTTGAACGTTCGATTGATGTCATCGATCAGTACTTCGACGGCGGCCTTTGCCATCGCGTATTCGGTGAGGCCCTCTGGCCGCTCGGCGACGAAGACGGAAGAAGGCACGTAGACGCGTACCTTCCGATCGAGCGACAACGCCTCGATCCGCTCGCACAAGGCATGCAGCGCCTTGACGTAGAAGTCGACGAACTCCTGGAACAGCGAGTCGACGAACACGCCCTTCTTCTTGCGGTAGATGCGCGGTGTCGCGAAAAAATACACTGAATCCAGGCGCCCGAAATCAACGCGGTCGAAGGCATCGGTTGTCTTCACGTCGATCTGCGCCACCTCGACGTCGCCGCGGCCACAGGCGCTGATCTCTGCAGCGAGCTTCCCGATGTCGTCGCGACCGCGCGCATAGCTGATCACGACGTCGCCGCCGCCCGCGACCAGGACCTTGGCGACCAGCTCACCGAGCCCGCGGGAAGCGCCGATCACGAGCGATCGGGTGCCCTTGAATTCGTCTGTCGCGACCTCGCGAGAGATCTCGTCCATCGCCTGCTGGCCCTGCGGCGGCGGTCTGAGAAACGCCGCCAGACTCCCCGCGAGCACACCGGTGATCGAAACCTGAAACCGGCGAAAGCGCGCGTCGTAGTTGTCGACCATCAAGGTGATCGCCGCGGCGTCGGTGAGCGGAGCGTCGAGTCCCAGGCTGAGTGTCGCGAAGATCGAATGGAGTCCCGGGCAGACCATGCCGACGAAGTAGGAGAGTGCGAGCAGACCACTCACCCGCTCGGCGCCCAATTGCCTGCAGGTTCGCGGAAAGTGTGTCAGCAGCGCGTCGGTCGGCGCAACACCAAGCACATGCCGTTGCCCGACCTGCTGATCAGCAGGCAGATCCATCGGGGCGTCGAGGCGACCCCGAAGCGCAACATCCAGCGATGTGCTTGCAACGGGCGCAAGGACATCGTGAGGCGCGGCGCCTAGGGTCACGCGCATCCTGGCGCAGCAAAGACCCGCGACGTGGGCCTCGATGAGAACGTGGTCGCCGTCTTCCCTCTGCAGCAACACGACCTCATCGCCGACGTCGATGGCGTTGTTGAAGGTGCACTCGAGCGACTTTGGCGCAACGCCAGCGTCGTGCTCCCAGTGTTCGAGCGCAGTCAGCAAAACATGGATGCCATGCACGACCGGAAGGCCGGTCAGCAACCTGCGCGCGCTCACCGGGTCGACGTGCATCGGATTGCGGTCGCCGGACAGGGCCGCGAACAGCACCTGGTCTGCCATTGCGAATGTCCGTCGACCGATTTCGCGCGGCTGCGATCGCGAGGTCTGATTCATGGTCGAGCGATCGGGGATGGACGAGGGAGCATTCGGCTGAAGGTCAGAAGGCCCAATAGAGGAACTCGCTCTGGCCCCCGATGCGAAGCACCGCGATGACGGCCAGCACCGACAGCGCCGCCAGCCATGCGGGCGAGGGCGACCAGACGAGCAAGCGACGCAACCAACCCGCTTCGGTCACCGGACGCGGCTTCGACAGCGCGGGCTCGTAGCGCTCGAGGAACTGCAGCGAATTCGGCAGGAGGAACGCACCGCAGAGCAAGGCGATCACCCACGCCGCCGCGCTCACGAGGTCGGTGGCCGACATCTCCGTCGACATGTAGACGAAGCCGTGCAGCCGCGCGGCGACGCCGGCGATGCGATCGAAGAATGCCGGCGGCAGGCCGACGCCGTTCAGGCCGAGCATGCCCTTGAGGATCGATCCGGCGGCGGCCAGATTCGTGGCGCGGAACAGCACCATCGAGACGACCACCGCGACGAAGGTCAGCAGGAAGGCCGGGACACCGGGTTTGGCGCGCACCAGGCGGCCGCCTGCCAGCCGACCGCCGAACATGCGCCAGGCGTGATTGATCGTGAGGTACACGCCGTGCAAAAGGCCCCAGAGCACGAACAGATAGCCGGCGCCATGCCACAGGCCCGAGACGAACATCGTCAGCAGCGTCGGTCCGGCCAGCAGGGCCATGAATGCGCCGACCGTCGTGCCCCGCCCACCGAGCATGGGCTTGCCGCGGGCCGCACGCCGGCGCGTCAACCACAGGACGAGCGGGTTGTAGAGGTAGGCCGTCAGGAAGCGCGTCAGCGTCATGTGCCAGCGCAGCCAGAAGTCGACGATGCTGCGCGCCTTCAGCGGCGAGTCGAAGTTCGGCGGCAGGCGTACGCCGATCATCCGCGCCAGCCCGAGCGCCATGTCGGTGTAGCCCGAGAAATCGAAATAGAGCTGTAGCAGGAAACCGAGCGCGGCGATCCACGCGCTGACCAGCGAAAGCTGCGCGCCGGTGGCGGCGGCGTCGAACAGCGGCGTCGCGTAAAGGGCCACGCTGTCGGCCAGCACGACCTTCTTGAACAGGCCGATGACGAACAGCGTCAAGCCGACGGCGAAGCTCTCGGCGTTGAAGCGACAAGACACGCGCTCGAACTGCGGCATCATTTCCCGGTAGTGGACGATCGGGCCGGCGATCAGCTGCGGGAAGAACAGCACGAACAGCGCGTAGCTGCGCAGCGTGAAGGCCTGGACCCGCCCACCGTAGACGTCGACCAGGAAGGCGATCTTCTGGAACGTGATGAACGAGATGCCCAGCGGCAGCACGACTTCGGCCATCACGAAATCGGCACCGGTCAGGTCGTGGGCGATCGTGGCGGCGAAATTGACGTACTTGAAGTAGCCCAGGAAACACACGTTGAAGACGATGCCCAGGGCCAGCACCGCGCGCGCGCCGCGTCCGCGCTCGGCAGCCCCTGCCACCAGCCGCAGCAACACGCGCGCCAGCACGTAGTTGATTGCGATCGACGGCGCGATGATCAGGACGTTGACCGGGCGCCACCAGGCATAGAAGAGCAGCGACGCCAGGGTCAGCCAGAGCAGCGCCCCCTCGCGCGTGCGCCCGCCCAGCAGGAAGAAGCCCAGCAGCGTGACGGGAAGGAAAGCGAAGATGAATTCATGCGAGTTGAAGAGCATCGAGGTCCGCCTGGTCGCCGGAGGTCGTGATCAGCGCGCGCGCGCGCGCGCGGCGACGACGATGTCGCCGACCGTCTCGAAGGACTCGACCTCGGCGACGTTGAATCGCACCTTGATCTCGCTTTCGGCAGCGACGATGAAGCTGATGTAGGCGAACGAATCCCAGTTCGGAACGTCCTGCCGGCGCGTGTCCATGTTCAGGACGATGCTGTCGTCCATCAGCAGGTCGCGCAGGATGCGCGTGAACGCGGCCAGGATCTCTTGTTCGCTCACGATGCTTCGCCCTCTCGGTGGATGAACGTCTTGCGTGGCGCATAGGCCGCGACCGGCAGCCGCCAGACCGACGGCCCGCCGGCCTCGCCTTCGCCAGCGGGTTCGAAGCCGAGGCCGCGGAACAGGTCGCTGACGACGCCGTTGCGCCCGGTGGGCACGTAGCGCGCGCGCAGCGACTTCGTGCCGCGGCTGCGTGCGTGCTCGACCGCGATGTTCATCGCCTCGTCTTCGAGCTGGCGCCCGAACACGCGGCAGCTCATGACCCAGGTGTCGACCTCGAGCTCGCCGGCGCCGGAGCCGGCCGCGCGAAGGATCATGACGCTGACCAGGCCGCTCTCGCCCAGCCGGTCGGACAGTCGGAACTGCAAGGTGATGTTCGCGTCGTCGGCTGCCAGTTGCGCCAGCTCCTGCGCAAGATAGCGGCGTCCGGTGATGTTGAACTGGTTCGTCTTGTTGATGAGCTGGGTCGCGCGCTCGAGCTCGAGGCCACCCACCGGACCGTGGATGACCCGCATCTCCAGCCCGCGCAGGAAGTCGTCCATCGACTGGGCACTTCCGCGCAGCGCTTCGCGTTGCGCGTTGGCCGCGTACGACCCGGCGCGCTGCGTGTCTTCGCGCGTGAATGACACGGCCTCGAAGTAGCCCTGCCCGGCCAGCGCGCGGACGTAACCCGCCGGATCGTCCGGCAGCTCGGGCACGGCAACCATCGGCAATGCGGACCGGATGCGCGCGCGCTCGGCCGGGTTGTCGTCGACGAACACGAGGCTGTCGAGGCCGATGTTCAGTTGCTCGGCGATGGCCGAAAGGTTCTCCGCCTTGTCCTTCCAGTTCGCGACGAAGCAGGCAATGTCGTCGCGACGCAGCACCATCTCGGGGTGACGGGCGAACGCCTGCTCGGCGATCGCCGGCTCGTTCTTCGAGCACACCGCGAGAATCACGCCGCGCTCCTTGAGCCGGCGCGCATGGCGCTGCAGCTCGAGGTGTGCCTCACCGACGGCACTGCCCTCGCCCAGCACCAGGCCCTCGATGCCGACATCGCCGACGACGCCGCCCCAGAGCGTGTTGTCGAGATCCAGCACCAGGCATTTGCGCGAACGGCCGCGCTGCGCCGCCACGATCCGCATCGCCAGCTCGCCGTAGCGTGCGCCGGCCTGCGGCGCGATCTCCATCTTGCCCTGCAGCCAGCGCGCGTTGTCGAACCAGAAGTCGATGCCGTCGCGTGCCGCCGCGCCGGCAACGTCGAGGACGGCGACACCGTCGGTGGACGCAGCTTCTGACAGCAGGTCGTTGAAGCGTGCAACGACGCGCGCCGGTGCCGAGGCGATCTGGCGGTCGAGGCTGCCGAACAGCGGCTCGTGGACGTCGAGGCACGTTTGCTGCAAAACGGAGGCGCCGAAACGGTTTCGGGCCGCGTTCCACAGGCCGCGCAGCTCGGCGACTTCGGCGCTCAGGACGCGCTCCACGTGTGCGACGTCGGCGTCGAGAGGGATCGCGCCGGCCAGCTGCCGCGCGCTCAGGGACAGCAACACCACGTCGGGAGCGAAGGCCTGCACGGGCGATGCCGGATCGAGCAGCTCGTTCCGGTATTGCCCGAACCCGCCCGTGTACACGTCGAGAAAGAAGCCGCGTCGCAATGCCGCCACGCGCAGGCCGGGCAGGAGCTGGGCGATGGTCGCCGACGACAGCATGGCCAGGCGCAGTCGCGTCAGGTGGGCGTCGATCGTCGCTGGTGCCACGCGTGTCAGCACACGGTCGAGCTGGATCGTTTCGATGTAGCCCGGCGCCGCGTCGGCCAGCGTGCGCAGCGTTTCCAGCCGGACCGGGTCGTCATCGGTCGCGAGCGCTCTCTTCAGGCGCGCTCCAAAGTCCGCGGCGACGGGCTCTGTCGGCATTCAGGATCCGTGCGCGGGCGCGCCTTGCGCGTCGGCGTGCGCGCCTTGGCCACTGGCGCATCGCTCGAGCACCGGCCCCGCCGCTTCCAGGAACGCGGCGGACCATCGCGCCGCGCTCTCGGCGCTGAGGTGCGAGCCGTCGAACGTGCTGAGATCGTCGATGCGCGGCGCGATGAACTGCAGGCCGAGCGCCGCGGCGATCGCCTCGGCTTCGGCGCGCTTGGTGCCGACGGTCGGCACGATCGTGAGCACCACGCATCGGCGGTCGACCTTCAGCCCGTCGATGAAACCCTTCGCCAGGTCGATGTAGTGCGGCCAGCGTTCCATGTCGCCGGGTGCGCCGTCGGAGACGCGGGCGGGGCTCTTCGGCGGCGTGCCCGAGGTGAACCACATCCCGTTCGCGACGTTTCGATAGACGGCGAACTCCTTGCCGCACAGGAACGGCAGGGCACCGCAGATCGGCTTGTGAAGCCGTTGCCAGAACCACTTTTCGTCGTAACGGGCGCGCACATCGCGCTCGTAGAAGATGCGATGCGACGTGGGCGACAGCCATTCGGCAAAGAAGTGATCGGCGTTGATGACGTAGGCGCTGGCGTGCGGCTGCACCCGGGCGAGTACGGGCGTCAGGAAGGTGATCGATTCGTAGTGGCTGAAGCCGAGCGAGTAGAACGGGATCGATCGATCGCCGAACCAGCGGGCCGTGGCGGGCGAGGAGGACGCGAACTGGATCCGGCTGTTGCCGAGCAGGATCACCTTGGCCCGGCTTGCGGCATGCAGGGCCTCCGGCTCGAGCTCGAACCAGAAGGCGCCATGGTCGTAGTCGCCGTAGTTGGGGGCGTTGCAGTCCGACAGGTAGGCGATGCTTCCGTAGCTGGCCGGGCAGGCGAACACACCGCGCAGGCGAACCTTCATCGCCAGCGTTGCCACGAGCACGACCAGCAGGATGACGACATAACTGGCGGCGCTGGCCTTGCCGAACCAGCGAGACGAATTGACGCGCGTCACGGCCCGGCCCTGCGTCAGTGGCCGGCCGGGTGCGCGTAGTCGATGGTCATGCCGTCATGCGTCAGGAAGAGCACGACCACGTCCTCGTCAGGACCGGCGCCGTGCGAAAAGACCTGGTCCGGCGGAAACCACAGATACGTCCCCGGGCCGAACGTGCCGCGGTTGGTGACGAGCTTGCCTTGCAGCACATACATGCCGTGGCCGACCGGATGCGTGTGCGGCGGATTGATCTGGCCCGCCGGATAGCGCACGAGCATCGAGATCTCGCGGGTGTGCTCGTCGCTGGACAGCGGCTTCATGAAGTAAGTCACCAGGTCCTGGTGACTGTTGGGGTGCCACGTCAGATCGGCGGAGTTGATCGCGCGAAATTCGCTCCCCTTCTGGACAAAGCGCAGCCAGTGGGTCTGCGTCGACACGTACCACATCGCCGCAAGGCCCAGCGCGAAACTGATCAGGGCAAGTGCTGTCGAACGTAGCTTCATGGCCGCAAGAGTCTACGTGGAACGGCCGCGATTCGAGTCCCTCGATGGCTGAGCGGCTACGCCATTGATGGTGGTTGATGCCGTCGACAAGGCAGTCGGCGTGTCGTCTTCATCACGATGACCTTGCTGGGTGGCGTCGCTTCGCCGGTCGGTGCCTTGATCGGCATCGCGCTACTGATCGTGTTGCCCGAGAGCCTTGTGGTCGAACGACGAGGTGCGCGCCGCTTATCTCGGTGGACGCATTGCCAAGGGCGCCTGACCGCGGCGGGCATGCACGCAAACGCGTCTTGAGCCCTGGAAGGCTTCAGCCGCCTGGCGATGACCCCCGGCGCGCGCAAGATTTATCCATCGAGTCGGGCAAGGACCGCCTGGATCGCCTCAGGCATCGCCGGCTTGGTCAGATGGGATTCGAAGCCGGCGTCCAGGGCACGCTGCTTGTCCTCTGCCAGCCCGTAGCCTGTCAGCGCTACCAGGCGAACAGCCTGCAGATCCGTCATGCGGCGCAGGCGTCCGGCAAGTTCGTAGCCGTTCGTGCCCGGCAGGCCGATGTCCATGAAGATGATCTCGGGCCGAAAGGCCGAAGCCTTCTCGATAGCGTCGAGCGGCGCGTATGCGCACTCGACAACATGCCCATCCATCGCGAGCAGAGCGACCAGCGAGTCGGCTGCGTCGGCATTGTCGTCAACGACGAGAATGCGACGCCCCGAGGATTTCAGAGGAGCCTTCGGGATGTCGTCGACCTCATTCGTCCCCAGCAGGGGCAAGCGCAATTCGAAGCGGGAACCGCGCCCCTTCCCCGCGCTGAATACCGTGACGGCACCCCCGTGCATTTCGATCAGCCGCTTGACCACGGACAAGCCGATGCCGAGACCACCCTGCGCCCGATCGGCCGTGCGGTCGCCCTGAACGAACAGGTCGAAGACCTTGGCTTGGAGCTCTGCCGGAATGCCAATGCCGTTGTCGATGACGGCAATCGTCACCTGCCCCTCGCCTTCGCGCACCTGGAGTTGAATCTTGCCACCGGGCAACGTGTATTTGGCCGCGTTGCCCAGGACGTTTGCGACGCATTGAACAAGACGGGTGGGATCGCCAAGGACGCATGGTGTCCCGTGGGTCGTGACTGAGAACTCATGATTCATGAGCTTGAGCAGCGGATCGACCATCTCGGAGGCCTGGTTCACGACTTCCGCGATCGACACGGGCCGTTGCTGCAGCTCGACCCGCCCCTGGGTGATGCGAGAGATGTCGAGCAGATCGTCGACGAGTCGAGCGAGGTTGACCACTTGTCGCTGCACGATGGCGACCGCCTTGCGGGCGTGGGTGTTGTCGATGCTGAGCCGACCCAGGACTTCGCCCGCGTTCTGAATGGGCGCCAGGGGATTGCGCAACTCGTGGGCCAGCATCGCCAGAAACTCGTCCTTCTGCCGATCTGCCGACTCGAGTTGCTGGCGAGCCCGAATCTGGGCAGAAATGTCCTTGAAATAGCAGACCACGCCGAAGCTTCCATCGGGAAGTGGAATCCGATTGATCTGCCATTCGTAGAACTCCGTCACGCCACGGTCGGCTCTCTGCTCGATGTGCTCAGGTACGTAGAACGGTTCCCCACTCTGCAGCGTTTGCCTGAAGCGCTGCACGACCGTATCGGCGTATTCCCGTGGCCACAGTCGATGCATGAGCTCGTCGAAGTCCCTGCCCTCGAGATCCGTGTCGTCGCCGAACGTCGCCACCGCCGTCGGGTTGGCGCCGCGAATGCGAAAGTCGGCGTCGACAAGATAGACGCCGAGCGGTGCTTCATTGAGCAAGGTCTCGAACTGCGCGGTGCGCAAGCGAAACGCTTCCTCTGCCATGCGCCGCATGTGGCGAAGCTCCAGAAGCGAACCCATGCGAGCCAGCAGCTCCCGCGCCGAGAAGGGCTTGACGATGTAGTCGTCGGCACCGGCATCCAGGCCTTCGATGCGCGATTCCTCGCCAGCCCGTGCCGACAGCAGGACGACGGGGACGCTCCTCAGGCTCTCGTCGCCACGGACCGCCGCCAAAAGCTGGAATCCATCGAGCACCGGCATCATGACGTCGCTGACGATCAGGTCGGGGCGGTCCCGACGCGCTGCTGCCAGCGCCGACTGGCCGTTCTCGTAGGCATGAACCTGGTAGTAGGGCGAGAGCAGTTCCCTGACGTATGCGCGCATATCGGCGTTGTCATCGGCCAGCACGATCCGGGAGCCGAAGGTAGCGGCGAATCGACGGTCACCCCCGCTCGGGAGCATCTCCGATGGAAGCAGCCGCGGCGTTTCGCGTTCGGTCTTGTCCGGAAGCCAGCGCATGGCTTCGTCAACGAAGGTCTTGGTCGCAGACGTCTTGCCCGAAGGTCCGTCCATGACGACGAGCGACGCGGGCAAATGACTCGACCCCATGGGCACCCGCACCGTGAAAGTCGACCCGTGTCCCTGCAGGCTCGAGACTTCGATCGTGCCCCCATGCAGCTTGACGAGTTCCTGGACCAGCGCCAGGCCAATGCCTGAACCCTCATGCGTTCGCGAAGGTGTGCCTTCGATGCGATGGAACCGTTCGAACAGTCGTGGCAGATCCTGCGTCGGGATGCCGGCGCCCGAATCCACGACATCGAGCCTTGCAAGGTCTCCTTCTTCGTGCAGACGGACCCCGACACTTCCCGAAGCGTGAACTTGAAGGCATTGGAGATCAGGTTGAGTACGATCTTCTCCCACATCTCGCGATCGACGAACGCCGCCTGCGGCAAGGCGGAACACTCGACCGTGAAAGCCAGCCCGGCTTTTTGCATCGCCGAGCGAAAGCTGCTGGAAATATCGCGGGTCAGACTTGCCAGGTCAGCTCGTTCGTATTTCGCCCGGACGCGACCCGCCTCGATTCTTGAAAAGTCGAGAAGGGAGTTGACGAGGCGCTGCAGTCGGCCCGCATTGCGCTGCGCGAGTTCGAGCCGTTCGCGAACGGAGGCCGGGAGGTTGTCCTCGAGCAGGGCATCGTCGAGAGGCCCGAGCATCAACGTCAACGGCGTCCGGAACTCGTGGCTGACGTTCGAGAAAAAGGCAGTCTTGGCGCGATCGAGTTCCGCCAGGGCCTGTGCGCGCCGCCGTTCCGAGTCATAGGCTTGTGCATCGGCAATCGACGAGGCGATTTGTCGCGCGACCAAACCGAGAAACGCTCGGTAGTTGTCGTCCAGGTTTCGCCGCGGACTGCATGCGGCGACCAGAAAGCCCGTCAGGCCCTGGGTCGAAGCCTTGAGCGGCACCAGCAAAGCTCGGCGAAGCGGATCGGGCCATGACGCAGGCGTGATATCCAGCCCGAGAGAGCTCAGGTCGCCGACCTCTTGCACCGATTCTTCACCATAGAGCGACGCCACCGGCCACAACGTTGCGGAGCCATCCAATGGCAGGACCGTGGGCAACGCGTTTTCGGCCTGTTCCGAGGTGCTGGCGAGGAGTCGGGCGCTGTCGCCTTCGGCAGATGTCAGGTAGATCGCGGCGAACGGTGTATCCAGCGAATATTCCGAGAGCACGGCGCAGGCTTCGATGCCCGTGCGTTCCACGCTTTCGGATCGAACGCCGTTGGCCTTTGCGGCGAGATCCTGCAAGACCCTCAACCGCCGCTCGCCGATCACCCGTTCGGTCACCTCGGTGACGACGCACAGCATCCCGGCGACACGGCTGCGGTCGTCGTAGACCGGGCTGTACGAGAACGTGTGGTAGGTCTCCTCGGGGAACCCACTCCGCTCGAGATAGAGCAACAGCGCTTCGTCCCAGGTGGCTTCGCCCTGCGCAAGCACATGTTCGATGCGGGGACCGATGTCGGGCCAGATCTCTTCCCAGACCTTGTCGGAGCGGGCACCCAGGACCCAGTCCCGCTTGATGCCAACCGTTGGCAAGTAGGCATCGTTGCAGAAGAAGTTCTTGGCCTCGCCCCACAACATCCACATCGCGTAGCGCGAATCGAGCATGACGCGGACGATGGTCTTGAGCGATTGAGGCCAGCCATCGGGCGGACCGAGGGGCGTCTCGGCCCAGTCGAGGGCGCGCATTCGCGCCCCCATCTCGCCGCCGCCCTTGAGAAAGTGAAACGAGCCGGGCGAATCCACTCGCCGACCGTCGAAATGCTGTTCCAGGGACGCAAGACCGGCGGCGTCAAGGTGGGCACGTTCCATCATGACTCCGTCGATCGTGACGTTGGCTGCGCCACGCGGTTTGAACACGTGCCGAAATCTTAACGGGTTCGCGGTGCCTGCCTGCCGGCAGCACGCATTGCGAAAGACGGTTGATCGCGGCACCATCGCCAGGATGAACAAATCTACCCTCGCCGGCCAACACGTCGGCGTGATCGGCCTCGGCGCCATGGGCGCCGGCATGGCCGGCTCCTTGCGTCGCGCCGGCTGCAACGTCCATGTCTGCGACATTCGCGAAGGCGTCGCGGCCGCTTTTGCGAGCCAGGGCGGAATCGCCTGCGCCACGCCAGCCGAGCTCGCTTCGCACTGCGACGTCATCGTCTCGGTCGTCGTCAATTCGGCGCAGACCGAGGCCGTGCTGTTCGGCGATGGCGGCGTCGCGGCCGCGATGCGTCCCGGCAGCGTCTTCGTCATGTGCTCCACCGTCGATCCGAACGTCTCGATCGCCTTCGAGCGTCGCGTCGAAGCGATGGGTCTGCTCTACGTCGATGCGCCGATCTCCGGCGGCGCAGCCAGGGCCGCTTCCGGCGAGATGACCGTGATGGGCGCCGCGAAGCCCGAAGCCTGGGCGAAGGCAGAGCCGTTTCTGAACGCGATGGCCGCCAAGGTCTATCGCCTGGGCGAGTCGGCTGGCAACGGCAGCAAGGTGAAGATCATCAACCAGCTCCTGGCCGGCGTGCACATCGCGGCCGCCGCGGAGGCGATGGCGCTCGGACTGCGCGAGGGCGTGGATGCCGCAGCGCTCTACGAGGTCATCACGCACAGCGCCGGCAACAGCTGGATGTTCGAGAACCGCAT
>JBDTNU010000040.1:0-17977 GCA_039933535.1 Caldimonas sp.
TGCGCCATGCGGTTCTCGAACATCCAGCTGTTGCCGGCGCTGTGCGTGATGACCTCGTAGAGCGCTGCGGCATCCACGCCCTCGCGCAGTCCGAGCGCCATCGCCTCCGCGGCGGCCGCGATGTGCACGCCGGCCAGGAGCTGGTTGATGATCTTCACCTTGCTGCCGTTGCCAGCCGACTCGCCCAGGCGATAGACCTTGGCGGCCATCGCGTTCAGAAACGGCTCTGCCTTCGCCCAGGCTTCGGGCTTCGCGGCGCCCATCACGGTCATCTCGCCGGAAGCGGCCCTGGCTGCGCCGCCGGAGATCGGCGCATCGACGTAGAGCAGACCCATCGCTTCGACGCGACGCTCGAAGGCGATCGAGACGTTCGGATCGACGGTGGAGCACATGACGAAGACGCTGCCGGGACGCATCGCGGCCGCGACGCCGCCATCGCCGAACAGCACGGCCTCGGTCTGCGCCGAATTGACGACGACCGAGACGATGACGTCGCAGTGCGAAGCGAGCTCGGCTGGCGTGGCGCAGGCGATTCCGCCCTGGCTCGCAAAAGCGGCCGCGACGCCTTCGCGAATGTCGCAGACATGGACGTTGCAGCCGGCGCGACGCAAGGAGCCGGCCATGCCGGCGCCCATGGCGCCGAGGCCGATCACGCCGACGTGTTGGCCGGCGAGGGTAGATTTGTTCATCCTGGCGATGGTGCCGCGATCAACCGTCTTTCGCAATGCGTGCTGCCGGCAGGCAGGCACCGCGAACCCGTTAAGATTTCGGCACGTGTTCAAACCGCGTGGCGCAGCCAACGTCACGATCGACGGAGTCATGATGGAACGTGCCCACCTTGACGCCGCCGGTCTTGCGTCCCTGGAACAGCATTTCGACGGTCGGCGAGTGGATTCGCCCGGCTCGTTTCACTTTCTCAAGGGCGGCGGCGAGATGGGGGCGCGAATGCGCGCCCTCGACTGGGCCGAGACGCCCCTCGGTCCGCCCGATGGCTGGCCTCAATCGCTCAAGACCATCGTCCGCGTCATGCTCGATTCGCGCTACGCGATGTGGATGTTGTGGGGCGAGGCCAAGAACTTCTTCTGCAACGATGCCTACTTGCCAACGGTTGGCATCAAGCGGGACTGGGTCCTGGGTGCCCGCTCCGACAAGGTCTGGGAAGAGATCTGGCCCGACATCGGTCCCCGCATCGAACATGTGCTTGCGCAGGGCGAAGCCACCTGGGACGAAGCGCTGTTGCTCTATCTCGAGCGGAGTGGGTTCCCCGAGGAGACCTACCACACGTTCTCGTACAGCCCGGTCTACGACGACCGCAGCCGTGTCGCCGGGATGCTGTGCGTCGTCACCGAGGTGACCGAACGGGTGATCGGCGAGCGGCGGTTGAGGGTCTTGCAGGATCTCGCCGCAAAGGCCAACGGCGTTCGATCCGAAAGCGTGGAACGCACGGGCATCGAAGCCTGCGCCGTGCTCTCGGAATATTCGCTGGATACACCGTTCGCCGCGATCTACCTGACATCTGCCGAAGGCGACAGCGCCCGACTCCTCGCCAGCACCTCGGAACAGGCCGAAAACGCGTTGCCCACGGTCCTGCCATTGGATGGCTCCGCAACGTTGTGGCCGGTGGCGTCGCTCTATGGTGAAGAATCGGTGCAAGAGGTCGGCGACCTGAGCTCTCTCGGGCTGGATATCACGCCTGCGTCATGGCCCGATCCGCTTCGCCGAGCTTTGCTGGTGCCGCTCAAGGCTTCGACCCAGGGCCTGACGGGCTTTCTGGTCGCCGCATGCAGTCCGCGGCGAAACCTGGACGACAACTACCGAGCGTTTCTCGGTTTGGTCGCGCGACAAATCGCCTCGTCGATTGCCGATGCACAAGCCTATGACTCGGAACGGCGGCGCGCACAGGCCCTGGCGGAACTCGATCGCGCCAAGACTGCCTTTTTCTCGAACGTCAGCCACGAGTTCCGGACGCCGTTGACGTTGATGCTCGGGCCTCTCGACGATGCCCTGCTCGAGGACAACCTCCCGGCCTCCGTTCGCGAACGGCTCGAACTCGCGCAGCGCAATGCGGGCCGACTGCAGCGCCTCGTCAACTCCCTTCTCGACTTTTCAAGAATCGAGGCGGGTCGCGTCCGGGCGAAATACGAACGAGCTGACCTGGCAAGTCTGACCCGCGATATTTCCAGCAGCTTTCGCTCGGCGATGCAAAAAGCCGGGCTGGCTTTCACGGTCGAGTGTTCCGCCTTGCCGCAGGCGGCGTTCGTCGATCGCGAGATGTGGGAGAAGATCGTACTCAACCTGATCTCCAATGCCTTCAAGTTCACGCTTCGGGAAGTGTCGGGGTCCGTCTGCACGAAGAAGGAGACCTTGCAAGGCTCGATGTCGTGGATTCGGGCGCCGGCATCCCGACGCAGGATCTGCCACGACTGTTCGAACGGTTCCATCGCATCGAAGGCACACCTTCGCGAACGCATGAGGGTTCAGGCATTGGCCTGGCGCTGGTCCAGGAACTCGTCAAGCTGCATGGGGGCACGATCGAAGTCTCGAGCCTGCAGGGACACGGGTCGACTTTCACGGTGCGGGTGCCCATGGGGTCGAGTCATTTGCCCGCGTCGCTCGTCGTCATGGACGGACCTTCGGGCAAGACGTCTGCGACCAAGACCTTCGTTGACGAAGCCATGCGCTGGCTTCCGGACAAGACCGAACGCGAAACGCCGCGGCTGCTTCCATCGGAGATGCTCCCGAGCGGGGGTGACCGTCGATTCGCCGCTACCTTCGGCTCCCGGATCGTGCTGGCCGATGACAACGCCGATATGCGCGCATACGTCAGGGAACTGCTCTCGCCCTACTACCAGGTTCATGCCTACGAGAACGGCCAGTCGGCGCTGGCAGCAGCGCGTCGGGACCGCCCCGACCTGATCGTCAGCGACGTCATGATGCCGGTGCTCGATGGATTCCAGCTTTTGGCGGCGGTCCGTGGCGACGAGAGCCTGAGGAGCGTCCCCGTCGTCCTGCTGTCGGCACGGGCTGGCGAGGAATCGCGCATCGAAGGCCTGGATGCCGGTGCCGACGACTACATCGTCAAGCCCTTCTCGGCGCGGGAGCTGCTGGCTCGCATGGGTTCGCTTCTGGAGCTTCGCCACATGCGGCGCATGGCAGAGGAAGCGTTTCGCTTGCGCACCGCGCAGTTCGAGACCTTGCTCAATGAAGCACCGCTCGGCGTCTATCTTGTCGACGCCGACTTTCGCATTCGCGGCGCCAACCCGACGGCGGTGGCGACGTTCGGCGACGACACGGATCTCGAGGGCAGGGACTTCGACGAGCTCATGCATCGACTGTGGCCACGGGAATACGCCGATACGGTCGTGCAGCGCTTCAGGCAAACGCTGCAGAGTGGGGAACCGTTCTACGTACCTGAGCACATCGAGCAGAGAGCCGACCGTGGCGTGACGGAGTTCTACGAATGGCAGATCAATCGGATTCCACTTCCCGATGGAAGCTTCGGCGTGGTCTGCTATTTCAAGGACATTTCTGCCCAGATTCGGGCTCGCCAGCAACTCGAGTCGGCAGATCGGCAGAAGGACGAGTTTCTGGCGATGCTGGCCCACGAGTTGCGCAATCCCCTGGCGCCCATTCAGAACGCGGGCGAAGTCCTGGGTCGGCTCAGCATCGACAACACCCACGCCCGCAAGGCGGTCGCCATCGTGCAGCGACAAGTGGTCAACCTCGCTCGACTCGTCGACGATCTGCTCGACATCTCTCGCATCACCCAGGGGCGGGTCGAGCTGCAGCAACGGCCCGTGTCGATCGCGGAAGTCGTGAACCAGGCCTCCGAGATGGTCGATCCGCTGCTCAAGCTCATGAATCATGAGTTCTCAGTCACGACCCACGGGACACCATGCGTCCTTGGCGATCCCACCCGTCTTGTTCAATGCGTCGCAAACGTCCTGGGCAACGCGGCCAAATACACGTTGCCCGGTGGCAAGATTCAACTCCAGGTGCGCGAAGGCGAGGGGCAGGTGACGATTGCCGTCATCGACAACGGCATTGGCATTCCGGCAGAGCTCCAAGCCAAGGTCTTCGACCTGTTCGTTCAGGGCGACCGCACGGCCGATCGGGCGCAGGGTGGTCTCGGCATCGGCTTGTCCGTGGTCAAGCGGCTGATCGAAATGCACGGGGGTGCCGTCACGGTATTCAGCGCGGGGAAGGGGCGCGGTTCCCGCTTCGAATTGCGCTTGCCCCTGCTGGGGACGAATGAGGTCGACGACATCCCGAAGGCTCCTCTGAAATCCTCGGGGCGTCGCATTCTCGTCGTTGACGACAATGCCGACGCAGCCGACTCGCTGGTCGCTCTGCTCGCGATGGATGGGCATGTTGTCGAGTGCGCATACGCGCCGCTCGACGCTATCGAGAAGGCTTCGGCCTTTCGGCCCGAGATCATCTTCATGGACATCGGCCTGCCGGGCACGAACGGCTACGAACTTGCCGGACGCCTGCGCCGCATGACGGATCTGCAGGCTGTTCGCCTGGTAGCGCTGACAGGCTACGGGCTGGCAGAGGACAAGCAGCGTGCCCTGGACGCCGGCTTCGAATCCCATCTGACCAAGCCGGCGATGCCTGAGGCGATCCAGGCGGTCCTTGCCCGACTCGATGGATAAATCTTGCGCGCGCCGGGGGTCATCGCCAGGCGGCTGAAGCCTTCCAGGGCTCAAGACGCGTTTGCGTGCATGCCCGCCGCGGTCAGGCGCCCTTGGCAATGCGTCCACCGAGATAAGCGGCGCGCACCTCGTCGTTCGACCACAAGGCTCTCGGGCAACACGATCAGTAGCGCGATGCCGATCAAGGCACCGACCGGCGAAGCGACGCCACCCAGCAAGGTCATCGTGATGAAGACGACACGCCGACTGCCTTGTCGACGGCATCAACCACCATCAATGGCGTAGCCGCTCAGCCATCGAGGGACTCGAATCGCGGCCGTTCCACGTAGACTCTTGCGGCCATGAAGCTACGTTCGACAGCACTTGCCCTGATCAGTTTCGCGCTGGGCCTTGCGGCGATGTGGTACGTGTCGACGCAGACCCACTGGCTGCGCTTTGTCCAGAAGGGGAGCGAATTTCGCGCGATCAACTCCGCCGATCTGACGTGGCACCCCAACAGTCACCAGGACCTGGTGACTTACTTCATGAAGCCGCTGTCCAGCGACGAGCACACCCGCGAGATCTCGATGCTCGTGCGCTATCCGGCGGGCCAGATCAATCCGCCGCACACGCATCCGGTCGGCCACGGCATGTATGTGCTGCAAGGCAAGCTCGTCACCAACCGCGGCACGTTCGGCCCGGGGACGTATCTGTGGTTTCCGCCGGACCAGGTCTTTTCGCACGGCGCCGGTCCTGACGAGGACGTGGTCGTGCTCTTCCTGACGCATGACGGCATGACCATCGACTACGCGCACCCGGCCGGCCACTGACGCAGGGCCGGGCCGTGACGCGCGTCAATTCGTCTCGCTGGTTCGGCAAGGCCAGCGCCGCCAGTTATGTCGTCATCCTGCTGGTCGTGCTCGTGGCAACGCTGGCGATGAAGGTTCGCCTGCGCGGTGTGTTCGCCTGCCCGGCCAGCTACGGAAGCATCGCCTACCTGTCGGACTGCAACGCCCCCAACTACGGCGACTACGACCATGGCGCCTTCTGGTTCGAGCTCGAGCCGGAGGCCCTGCATGCCGCAAGCCGGGCCAAGGTGATCCTGCTCGGCAACAGCCGGATCCAGTTCGCGTCCTCCTCGCCCGCCACGGCCCGCTGGTTCGGCGATCGATCGATCCCGTTCTACTCGCTCGGCTTCAGCCACTACGAATCGATCACCTTCCTGACGCCCGTACTCGCCCGGGTGCAGCCGCACGCCAGCGCCTACGTCATCAACGCCGATCACTTCTTTGCCGAATGGCTGTCGCCCACGTCGCATCGCATCTTCTACGAGCGCGATGTGCGCGCCCGTTACGACGAAAAGTGGTTCTGGCAACGGCTTCACAAGCCGATCTGCGGTGCCCTGCCGTTCCTGTGCGGCAAGGAGTTCGCCGTCTATCGAAACGTCGCGAACGGGATGTGGTTCACCTCGGGCACGCCGCCGAAGAGCCCCGCCCGCGTCTCCGACGGCGCACCCGGCGACATGGAACGCTGGCCGCACTACATCGACCTGGCGAAGGGTTTCATCGACGGGCTGAAGGTCGACCGCCGATGCGTGGTGCTCACGATCGTGCCGACCGTCGGCACCAAGCGCGCCGAAGCCGAGGCGATCGCCGCGGCGCTCGGCCTGCAGTTCATCGCGCCGCGCATCGACGATCTCAGCACGTTCGACGGCTCGCACCTCAGCGCCGAGAGCGCGGCGCGATGGTCCGCCGCGTTCCTGGAAGCGGCGGGGCCGGTGCTCGAGCGATGCGCCAGTGGCCAAGGCGCGCACGCCGACGCGCAAGGCGCGCCCGCGCACGGATCCTGAATGCCGACAGAGCCCGTCGCCGCGGACTTTGGAGCGCGCCTGAAGAGAGCGCTCGCGACCGATGACGACCCGGTCCGGCTGGAAACGCTGCGCACGCTGGCCGACGCGGCGCCGGGCTACATCGAAACGATCCAGCTCGACCGTGTGCTGACACGCGTGGCACCAGCGACGATCGACGCCCACCTGACGCGACTGCGCCTGGCCATGCTGTCGTCGGCGACCATCGCCCAGCTCCTGCCCGGCCTGCGCGTGGCGGCATTGCGACGCGGCTTCTTTCTCGACGTGTACACGGGCGGGTTCGGGCAATACCGGAACGAGCTGCTCGATCCGGCATCGCCCGTGCAGGCCTTCGCTCCCGACGTGGTGTTGCTGTCCCTGAGCGCGCGGCAGCTGGCCGGCGCGATCCCTCTCGACGCCGACGTCGCACACGTGGAGCGCGTCCTGAGCGCCGAAGTCGCCGAGCTGCGCGGCCTGTGGAACGCGGCCCGAAACCGTTTCGGCGCCTCCGTTTTGCAGCAAACGTGCCTCGACGTCCACGAGCCGCTGTTCGGCAGCCTCGACCGCCAGATCGCCTCGGCACCGGCGCGCGTCGTTGCACGCTTCAACGACCTGCTGTCAGAAGCTGCGTCCACCGACGGTGTCGCCGTCCTCGACGTTGCCGGCGCGGCGGCACGCGACGGCATCGACTTCTGGTTCGACAACGCGCGCTGGCTGCAGGGCAAGATGGAGATCGCGCCGCAGGCCGGCGCACGCTACGGCGAGCTGGCGATGCGGATCGTGGCGGCGCAGCGCGGCCGTTCGCGCAAATGCCTGGTGCTGGATCTCGACAACACGCTCTGGGGCGGCGTCGTCGGCGATGTCGGCATCGAGGGCCTGGTGCTGGGCGAGGGCAGTGCCGTCGGTGAGGCACACCTCGAGCTGCAGCGCCATGCGCGCCGGCTCAAGGAGCGCGGCGTGATTCTCGCGGTGTGCTCGAAGAACGAGCCGGCGATCGCCGAGCAGGCGTTCGCCCGTCACCCCGAGATGGTGCTGCGTCGCGACGACATTGCCTGCTTCGTCGCGAACTGGAAGGACAAGGCGGAGAACCTTTCGGCCATCGCCGAGCAACTGAACATCGGCCTCGACAGCCTCGTGTTCGTCGACGACAACCCGGCCGAGCGCGCGCGCATCCGGTCCGCATTGCCGATGGTTGCCGTGCCCGAGCTGCCGGACGATCCGGCGGGTTACGTCCGCGCGCTGGCCGGGCAGGGCTACTTCGAGGCCGTGTCATTCACGCGCGAAGACACGCAGCGCGCCGGGTCGTACGCGGCCAACGCGCAACGCGAAGCGCTGCGCGGAAGTGCCCAGTCGATGGACGACTTCCTGCGCGGGCTGGAGATGCGGGTCATCCACGGTCCGGTGGGTGGCCTCGAGCTCGAGCGCGCGACCCAGCTCATCAACAAGACGAACCAGTTCAACATCACCGGACGCCGCTATCTTGCGCAGGAGCTGGCGCAACTGGCAGCCGACGACGCGAACATCACCTTGCAGTTCCGACTGTCCGACCGGCTGGGCGAGAGCGGCCTGGTCAGCGTCATGATCCTTCGCGCGGCCGGCTCCGGCGCCGGCGAGCTCGAGGTCGACACCTGGGTCATGAGCTGCCGCGTGTTCGGGCGCCAGCTCGAAGACGAGGCGATGAACATCGCGGTCGAGCACGCACGCAGCCGCGGCACGAAGTCGCTGCGCGCGCGCTACGTGCCCACCGGGCGCAACGGCGTCGTCAGCGACCTGTTCCGCGGCCTCGGCTTCGAACCCGCTGGCGAAGGCGAGGCCGGCGGGCCGTCGGTCTGGCGGCTGCCGGTCGCGGCCTATGCGCCACGCAAGACGTTCATCCACCGAGAGGGCGAAGCATCGTGAGCGAACAAGAGATCCTGGCCGCGTTCACGCGCATCCTGCGCGACCTGCTGATGGACGACAGCATCGTCCTGAACATGGACACGCGCCGGCAGGACGTTCCGAACTGGGATTCGTTCGCCTACATCAGCTTCATCGTCGCTGCCGAAAGCGAGATCAAGGTGCGATTCAACGTCGCCGAGGTCGAGTCCTTCGAGACGGTCGGCGACATCGTCGTCGCCGCGCGCGCGCGCGCGCGCTGATCACGACCTCCGGCGACCAGGCGGACCTCGATGCTCTTCAACTCGCATGAATTCATCTTCGCTTTCCTTCCCGTCACGCTGCTGGGCTTCTTCCTGCTGGGCGGGCGCACGCGCGAGGGGGCGCTGCTCTGGCTGACCCTGGCGTCGCTGCTCTTCTATGCCTGGTGGCGCCCGGTCAACGTCCTGATCATCGCGCCGTCGATCGCAATCAACTACGTGCTGGCGCGCGTGTTGCTGCGGCTGGTGGCAGGGGCTGCCGAGCGCGGACGCGGCGCGCGCGCGGTGCTGGCCCTGGGCATCGTCTTCAACGTGTGTTTCCTGGGCTACTTCAAGTACGTCAATTTCGCCGCCACGATCGCCCACGACCTGACCGGTGCCGATTTCGTGATGGCCGAAGTCGTGCTGCCGCTGGGCATCTCGTTCATCACGTTCCAGAAGATCGCCTTCCTGGTCGACGTCTACGGTGGGCGGGTCCAGGCCTTCACGCTGCGCAGCTACGCGCTGTTCGTGCTGTTCTTCCCGCAGCTGATCGCCGGCCCGATCGTCCACTACCGGGAAATGATGCCGCAGTTCGAGCGCGTGTCTTGTCGCTTCAACGCCGAGAGCTTCGCCGTCGGCTTGACGCTGTTCGTCATCGGCCTGTTCAAGAAGGTCGTGCTGGCCGACAGCGTGGCCCTTTACGCGACGCCGCTGTTCGACGCCGCCGCCACCGGCGCGCAGCTTTCGCTGGTCAGCGCGTGGATCGCCGCGCTCGGTTTCCTGCTACAGCTCTATTTCGATTTCTCGGGCTACACCGACATGGCGCTCGGGCTGGCGCGGATGATCGGCGTACGCCTGCCGCCGAACTTCGACTCGCCGCTGAAGGCGCGCAGCATCGTCGACTTCTGGCTGCGCTGGCACATGACGCTGACGCGCTTCCTGACGGCCTACCTCTACAACCCGCTCGTCCTGTGGTTGACGCGCCGGCGTGCGGCCCGCGGCAAGCCCATGCTCGGTGGGCGGGGCACGACGGTCGGCGCATTCATGGCCCTGCTGGCCGGACCGACGCTGCTGACGATGTTCGTCTCGGGCCTGTGGCATGGCGCCGGCTATCTGTTCGTGCTCTGGGGCCTTTTGCACGGCGTGTACCTCACGATCAATCACGCCTGGCGCATGTTCGGCGGTCGGCTGGCAGGCGGCCGCCTGGTGCGCGCCAAACCCGGTGTCCCGGCCTTCCTGCTGACCTTCGTCGCGGTGGTCGTCTCGATGGTGCTGTTCCGCGCCACGAATCTGGCCGCCGCCGGATCGATCCTCAAGGGCATGCTCGGCCTGAACGGCGTCGGCCTGCCGCCGGCATTCTTCGATCGCATCGCCGGCGTCGCCGCGCGGCTGCACGGCTTCGTCTACATGTCGACGGAGATGTCGGCCACCGACCTCGTGAGCGCGGCGGCGTGGGTGATCGCCTTGCTCTGCGGTGCGTTCCTCCTGCCGAATTCGCTGCAGTTCCTCGAGCGCTACGAGCCCGCGCTGTCGAAGCCGCGTCCGGTGACCGAAGCGGGTTGGTTGCGTCGCTTGCTCGTCTGGTCGCCCTCGCCCGCATGGCTGGCGGCGCTGTCGGTGCTGGCCGTCATCGCGGTGCTTCGCATCGGGGGCCAGAGCGAGTTCCTCTATTGGGCCTTCTGACCTTCAGCCGAATGCTCCCTCGTCCATCCCCGATCGCTCGACCATGAATCAGACCTCGCGATCGCAGCCGCGCGAAATCGGTCGACGGACATTCGCAATGGCAGACCAGGTGCTGTTCGCGGCCCTGTCCGGCGACCGCAATCCGATGCACGTCGACCCGGTGAGCGCGCGCAGGTTGCTGACCGGCCTTCCGGTCGTGCATGGCATCCATGTTTTGCTGACTGCGCTCGAACACTGGGAGCACGACGCTGGCGTTGCGCCAAAGTCGCTCGAGTGCACCTTCAACAACGCCATCGACGTCGGCGATGAGGTCGTGTTGCTGCAGAGGGAAGACGGCGACCACGTTCTCATCGAGGCCCACGTCGCGGGTCTTTGCTGCGCCAGGATGCGCGTGACCCTAGGCGCCGCGCCTCACGATGTCCTTGCGCCCGTTGCAAGCACATCGCTGGATGTTGCGCTTCGGGGTCGCCTCGACGCCCCGATGGATCTGCCTGCTGATCAGCAGGTCGGGCAACGGCATGTGCTTGGTGTTGCGCCGACCGACGCGCTGCTGACACACTTTCCGCGAACCTGCAGGCAATTGGGCGCCGAGCGGGTGAGTGGTCTGCTCGCACTCTCCTACTTCGTCGGCATGGTCTGCCCGGGACTCCATTCGATCTTCGCGACACTCAGCCTGGGACTCGACGCTCCGCTCACCGACGCCGCGGCGATCACCTTGATGGTCGACAACTACGACGCGCGCTTTCGCCGGTTTCAGGTTTCGATCACCGGTGTGCTCGCGGGGAGTCTGGCGGCGTTTCTCAGACCGCCGCCGCAGGGCCAGCAGGCGATGGACGAGATCTCTCGCGAGGTCGCGACAGACGAATTCAAGGGCACCCGATCGCTCGTGATCGGCGCTTCCCGCGGGCTCGGTGAGCTGGTCGCCAAGGTCCTGGTCGCGGGCGGCGGCGACGTCGTGATCAGCTATGCGCGCGGTCGCGACGACATCGGGAAGCTCGCTGCAGAGATCAGCGCCTGTGGCCGCGGCGACGTCGAGGTGGCGCAGATCGACGTGAAGACAACCGATGCCTTCGACCGCGTTGATTTCGGGCGCCTGGATTCAGTGTATTTTTTCGCGACACCGCGCATCTACCGCAAGAAGAAGGGCGTGTTCGTCGACTCGCTGTTCCAGGAGTTCGTCGACTTCTACGTCAAGGCGCTGCATGCCTTGTGCGAGCGGATCGAGGCGTTGTCGCTCGATCGGAAGGTACGCGTCTACGTGCCTTCTTCCGTCTTCGTCGCCGAGCGGCCAGAGGGCCTCACCGAATACGCGATGGCAAAGGCCGCCGTCGAAGTACTGATCGATGACATCAATCGAACGTTCAAGCGGGTCCGGATCCTTGCGACTCGACTGCCACGCCTGAATACCGACCAGACTTCATCCTTGCTGGGACTTCGAACCGACGACAACCTGGCAGCCATACTGCCTGTCGTGCGGATCATGAACGAGCCGTGGACGCCGTCTTGGCCTGCCCGGAGGGACTCGAACCCCCGACCCCCAGCTTAGAAGGCTGGTGCTCTATCCAGTTGAGCTACGGGCAGTGGTGCCCTGTCGGGCTTGGTCGGGGCGGCGGGATTCGAACTCGCGACCTACTGGTCCCAAACCAGTTGCGCTACCAGGCTGCGCTACGCCCCGAACGAAGCCGATTGTACGCAGGGGTCGTGCCGCGTTTCACTTCGCGGCGCGGGCCACGGCGGTCGCTATTCGCGGGGAACGGCGCATCACGATCGGCTGGCTTCCGCGGTACGTGCGCCGCCGCGACGATGTGCAACGACGAATATCGCCATCGCCACGCCGAGGCCGCTGTGAAGCCAGCCGAGCGCGGGCCGGACCGTCTCGGGTGCGAAGTAGTAGAGCAGGTAGCCGGTCAGGGCCAACGCCGCGCCCAGCGTGCAGAGGATGAAACCCGTGCGGCGCTGCTGTTGCCAGTCGCGCCTGTTTGCCAATCGCCAGCCGCGTGGAACGTGCGAAGCAGCGAGCGCGCCGAGCACGAACAGCGCGGCGAAGGCACCGAAGCCATGAGCGCGCATCAGCCAGGGCTCGGCGGGCGAGGGCAGGGCATCCATTGCACGCGAGTAGTGAACCAGCAGCCAGGCCGCGCCGGTGGCGAGCAGCGCCACGCCCGACAGATAGAGAACACGCCGCTGCCAGGGTGCGAGTCGATGCGACTCCGAGGTCGTGCCGCCGGCATAGCTCGCATGCGAAAGGCGGCGTTGGAATCGTTCGCGCATTCAGTGCAGCCAGGCTTGCGCGTCGTGCGCCGCAACGAGCGGATGCGCCACGTCGCCGCTCAGCGCAACGACCTTGGTCAGCGCGTCGGCCCAGATGCATCGGCCGGCGGCGACGCTCGCGTGCCGCGTCGCGCCGGCGAGCCAACTGGTCGCGAACGCCCCGTCTTCGAGCGTGGCGAAGCGGCGCACGCCGCCCGCCTGTTCGTCGCGCAGATCGATGGGCAAGGCGAGCGCGCCGAACACGCGCAGGTCGCCGCCTGCGTTGACCCAGCCCGCGGCGACGCCGGCTCGCTGAAGGGCAGCGATCGCGACGTCGACTGCATGGCCCTTGGCGATGCCGCCGAGATCGAGCCTTGCGCCGGCGCGAAGCTTGCGCAAGACGAAGCCATCGCATGCCCAGCCATCGCGGCCGGTGCCGAGCGAGATGTCGAAGAGTCCGTCGCTGGCTTCGCAAAGCTCACCCGCCGCCGCGAGCACGACGCAGGCATCGTCGCCAACGGCGATCGACGCGCCCGCTTCGGCCGCGTTGAAGCGGCCGATCGCGCTTTGAGAATCGAAGCGCGACAGTGTCGACTCGATCTCGACGATGCGGACGAATGCCGCAGCGATCGCCGCCTCGGCAGCCTGCGCGCGAGCCGATGAACGGCCGTCGCTGGCGACGCCGATTTCGACAAGCGTTCCGAGATGCGGTCGCGCGCGCCGGACGACGTTGGCGCGCGAAGGCTCGGAGATGCGCTCGTCGTTCAACCCAGGCTCCCGTTCTTCACCGCCGTCTGCACCACGGCGACGATCCGGCGCACGCCATCGGTGACGTGCGTGCAGCTCAAGGTCGCGCCGCTGATGTTGGCGATGTCTTCGCCGACGCGGATCGGCGACTCTGTCGTCTTGCCCGCGAACTGGCGTCGCCACGCCGGCAGGCGAATCTCGCCGCCGTGGCTTTCGCGATAGGACAGGATCTCGATCTGCGTCACCGCGCCGGCGAGGTTGATGCCGACGGCGTAGCCGATCAGCTCGAACTTGCCGACTACCGAATCGGTGACGACGTAGCCGAGCGCCGCGCCGCCATGCCGGGCGATCGTCACCTGCCAGCGCGCCGAGCGTGCGCCGACGCCGCGGGCCGCCATCGCTTGCAATTGCGCGGCGTCGAATACCACGTCGCGTGCCTCGAAGCGGTCGGCGTCGGGAAACATCAGGCGCGCAGCCTGCTCGGCGCTCAGGTACTCGACGGCGAATGCACTCGTCGGCGCCACCACGCAGGCGACCGCGACGCCCGCCAGCCCGATCCGCATCTTCTAGAAGCTCCAGCCCAATCCCAGGTCGAAGCGATTGTTGTCGCCATTCTCGCGAAAGCGCTGGTAGTCCGCTTTCAGGACGATGCTCGAGCCGATGTTGAAGTTCGCGCCCACGGTGATGACGCGCTCGGTGCGCGCACCGGACGGCGTCAGGCCTGCGCCGAGATCGGCGAAGCTGCGCGCGGTGTTGTATTGCTCCCAGCGCGCGAACGGTGCGAGCGAGTAGTCGGCGTTGGACCACAGGTGATACGCCGCCTGGCCATACCAGCCGTCGAACGACTTGGGTATCAGCGTCAGGCTTCCAACCAGCGGCGTGTTGAAGGCAGCGGTATTCGAGATCGTGCCGCGGGCGTAGACGGTCGAGAGGTCCCAGCGGCCCGGCGTGTAGCGGGCATGCAGATCCCACAGCGTGACGCGCGAGCTCGTCACCGTCTGCCCGTGGGTCGCACCGCCCGAGAACAGCGAGCCGCCGAGCAGCAGGCCGGGAATGCCGCGCCAGTTGAGCGCACCGAAGACCGAGAGGTCGCGTGCCCTGGCCAGCGCCAGCTCCTGGTGGATCGAACCAAGCGGCGACTCGGCGCCTTCGGTCGAAGTCGCGTCCCATTTGCCAAGGTCGAAGCCGCTCGTGATGCCGGCCTGCGCCGTGATGCCGTTGTCGAAGCCCGTGACGAACTGCACGCCGCCTTCGCGCCAGGTGCTGGGGATGATCGCGGTCTCGACGAAGTTGCGCTCGACGCCGTAGAACGCGGTCGGTTCGTGGTTCTCGTTGAGCAGGCCGGCCGGCATCAGGAACAGGCCGGCGCGCACCGCGATGCCCGGGCTGAGCTGACGCTCGAGATAGGCTTGCTCGACCTCGACCTCGCCCGGATCGTCGGACGACGAGACCGCATGTTCGACCTCGAGCTCGGTCACTGCCTTGGTCTTGTCGTCGAAGCGATGCTGGTAGCCGAGCACGAAGCGGCGCATGTCGGCGAGCGCGTTCTTCGAATCGCGGGTCGGCCGGTTGTAGTTGAGCTCGCCGTAGCTGGTCAGCACGGTTGCTGGTTCGGCGCTGAGGCCCGCACCCTGTGCCGACGTTGCGGCAGGTGCCGCTGCCACGGCCGGTGCCGATGCAGGCGCCGCGGCGGCCGCTGCGTTGGCCGCCTGCTGCTGCTGGAGCTTGGCCAACTCGGCCTTGACCGCGGTCAGCTCGGCAGCGAGCTTGTCGAGGCGTGCCGCGAGCTCTGCCTGCCCGCCGCTCTGCGCGCTCGCCGGAACGCTCGCGAGCGCCAGCCCCGCGGCGATCGCGGCGCTGGCGGCCGCGCCTTGCCAGTGTGTCGGTTTCATGGCGTCTTCTCCTCGGGTCGGTGTCGTGACAAGGGTCGGCGGCGACAGGCCAGCCGCGTCGATTCAGGGCGTGAAGCCGTCGTTCAGCGTCTGCAGGAACGCGATCACGTCGTCGATCTCGGTGTCGCTGAGAGCGGGCACGTCGCCTAGGCCGCGGTTGTAGGGAACCTCGGTGACGTTGACGTTCTTCCGGTACGCAGGCGGCAGGTCGTTGAACTTGAGCGGCGTGCCGTCGCCGTCCAGCGGATAGAACTTTTCCGGGTTGGTGTCGCGCTGCACGTAGAAGGTGAGCGCGTCTTTCAACGACTTGAACCGGCCGTTGTGGAAGTAGGCCTCGCGCAGGGCGACATTGCGCAGGCTCGGCACCTTGAAGGCACCGCACAGGTCGCCCCGGTCGGGCAGGTCGGCGCGTTGGCAAAGGCCCAGGTCGAAGTAGGTCGGATCGGCGTTGCGCTGCAGCTCGGGATTGCGCGGCAGGCCCAGGTTGTCGTAGGTGAAGTCGGTGAACAGCGGCGGCGAGCCATCGGCGCCGCGTGCCGAAGGGTGACAGCCGGCGCAATGGCCCTTGGTCGGTGAGTTGTAGAGCGCCAGGCCGCGCAACTCCTGGTCGCTCAAGGCAGTGGTGCCGCGCAGGAACGCGTCGTACTTGCTGCTGTAGGAATTGAACTCGATGTCTTCGCGCTCGTACTGCTGCACGGCAAGCGAGAGGCGCAAGTAGGCGCCTTCGACGTCGCTGAAGATGCCGGCGCCGAACAGCTTGACGAAGTCGGCCGCGTAGGGCGCGCCGGCCAGTTTGGCGACCACCGACGCCTTGTCGGCATTCGCCATCTCGAACGGATTGATGAAAGGTTCAACGGCCTGTTCGGCAAAGGTGCGGGCGCGGCCGTCCCAGAAGAATCCGCCGGTCGGCGTGCCGTCGGACGCGAAGAAGAAGGGCGTGTTGCTCGCCAGGTAGCGGATGCCCGGTGTCTTGCGCGTGCCTTGCTGATCGCCCGCCAGCCCCCCGAACTGGGCCGCCAGGGCGTTGTCCGGCGAGTGGCCGTTGGCGGCGACATGGCAGGTCGCGCAGGACTGCTGGCCGGAAGCCGACAGCGACACGTCGTGGAAGATCTTTTCGCCCAGCGCCGCTTCGGCCGAGAGCCCCGCGTCAACGGGTGGGGAAGTCGATTGCGATGTTCCGCCACCGCCACAGCCCGCCAAGCCCAGGAGCAGCGCGCACGCGGCGAGTCCTGTCGATGCTCTCGGTCCCGTCATGTCCCATGCGTCACCTCGGCCGGCCGCAAGCCCCCAGTGATCGCCCTCTGTGCAGTAATAATAAGAATGATTATTAATCAGTTTCTCAAATAAAAACAAGCGGACGAGGCTTTCCGCCGACGTAAAGATGGATCGTCGACGCGCCTCCACGGCGCGTTGTCCGGCTGGCCGTCATGTCGCCGTTCGACGTAGCCCACGAATACACTTCGATGACCACTGCGTCCTTCCCTCATGGCGCGGGCCGCCCGGCACGCGAATCTCGTAGATCGGAGCAAGCGATGTTCAAGAGCTTCTTCGCCAACCAGGGCCTGGGCCCGGACTACAGCGAGGTGTCGGCCTGGGCCAAGCGGCGCGGCCACGCCTTCAAGCGCGAGCGCGACGGCAACGGCTTCGTTGTCGACGGCAAGCTTGAGGGCACACCCTGGCGGCTCGAATGGGGCCCGCCGCAGCGGGCTTACATCACCGGCCACGAATTGCGCGTGCGCATGGAGCTCGGCCTGCCGCCCGACCTGCAGATGCTGATCGTCTCGAGGTCGCTGAAGGAGCTGCTCGAGAAGCAGGCATTCGAGCAGTTCACCGAGAGCAACCAGACCGAGATGGGCAACGCCACGCCGGAAGAGACACGGTGGCTCGTCATGTTTCCGAAGATCGCGATCGACGGGTCGAAGCTGCTGCGACACAGCTTCGCCGGCGTCTCGAGCTTGCCCAACGAGGGCCCGGCATGGCTCGAAGGGCCGCTCAGCCGCGCCCTCGAGCGGGCGGCAGGCACCTTGCTTCGCCTCGAGCCACCGTTCGTGCTGATGACCTTGCGCGGCCGCCTTTACCTGCGCATGCAACTCACCAGCGCCGACGAGACCGACGTCGCCGCCGCCCTTGCGCTGTTCGAGACGTCGGGTACCGAGGCTCAGCGCGTCGGCCGTGCTCGCGGCGACGAGCCTGTGACCTGGTCGCAGACGACCTCGACCGCCTGGCAATCGCTGCCGGCCGCCGGCAAGAAGAAGGGCGGCTGAGCCGCTTCAGGCAAAGTCGGATCGCTCGCCTCAGGCCAGGGTCAGGAGCGCACGCCTCAGGCGTGCTTGCCCAGCTCGATCTTGGCGATCGCGTTGCGGTGCACTTCGTCGGGGCCGTCGGCAAAGCGCAGTGTGCGCGCGCCGGCGTAGAAGCCGGCGAGCGGAAAGTCGCCCGAGACGCCGCCGCCGCCATGCACCTGCATCGCCCAATCGATCACCTGGCAGGCCATGTTCGGTGCCACGACCTTGATCATCGCGATCTCGGCCTTGGCCGCCTTGTTGCCGGCGACATCCATCATCCATGCCGCCTTCAGCGTCAAGAGGCGCGACATGTCGATCTGGCAGCGCGCCTCGGCGATGCGCTCGCGCGTCACGCCTTGCTCGGCGACGGTACGGCCGAAGGCGACCCGGCTGGTCGCGCGCTTGCACATCAGCTCGAGGGCGCGTTCGGCCAGGCCGATCAGGCGCATGCAGTGATGGATGCGCCCTGGCCCGAGCCGGCCTTGCGCGATCTCGAAGCCGCGCCCTTCGCCGAGCAGGATGT
>JBDTNU010000041.1:0-17682 GCA_039933535.1 Caldimonas sp.
CGACCAAAGGATTATGAGTCCTCTGCTCTAACCAACTGAGCTAACGGCCCGCGGCGGCATCTTCGCACGCGAGCCCGGCGAACGTCCGCGAATGCCGCAAACGTGCATTGCTACACATCGCGGCTTGACGCAGCTCAAGTTCGCGTTGCCCGCTGTCCATATGCTCAGGTACCGACTGCCCTTGATGCCCCTCCTCTCCTCACGGGCGTCCGCCAACCGCCTCCAGCCTTGATCGCGGCCCTCTGGGCCGGCGTCGCCGCACGATTGCGGCGCGGTCTCGATCGTGCGACCGAGCTCGGACTACTCTTTCCCGCCATTGCGATCCTCGTCCTGGGAGTCGTCTGGGGCTCGACGCTCAACCTCATCAAGGCGGAGCTCGACGTCGCCCATCGCCAAGCGGTGGCGTCGAACGACGAGCTGGCCGAGACCTACGAGGCGCATGTCGTGCGCGCCCTGCGCGAAATCGACCAGACCCTCAAGTTCGTCAAGTATGCGTACGAGGTTCGGGGCAAGCAGGTGGCTTTGCAGGAGCTCAAGGCAAGGTCGCTGTTGCCGGCGGGCGGGTTGTTCATCGTCAGCATCGCCGACAGCAACGGCGAGGTCGTGGCAAGCACCCGGCCCGGTGCGGCGACCAGCCTCGCCCATGGCGACGAGTTGAAGGCGCAACGCGAGAGCCAAGGCCTCTGGATCGGCCGGCCGCGTCGAAGCGCGAACGGCACCGACTGGACAATCCAGTTCAGTCGCAGGCTCGACGGCGCTGACCAGAGCTTTGCCGGCGTGGTGGCGATCAGCGTCGATGCCGCTTATTTCGTGAGTGCCTACGAGAGCTCGAAATTGGGCGAGCACGGCGTGCTCGCGATCGTCGGCAGCGACGGCGTATTTCGGGTGCGACGCACGGGCGACGCGGTTTCGTCCGGCGACACGATCGACTACGCGGCGCTGGTGCCGGCAAGCAATGCCGCGCCGACGCCGGCCAAACTCGCGACCAATCCGTGGGACGGCGTCCGGCGCTACACCAGCGTGCGGCGACTCTTCGAATTTCCCGTGGCGGTCATCGTCGGTTTGTCGGAAGACGAGCGCATGGCCGAGCCCTGGGCAACGAGGAGCGTCTATCTCTGGCGTGCCTGTATCGGCAGCTTTCTGCTGCTCTTGCTGATGGCGGTGCTGGGCCGCTTGAGCGGCCAGCTCGCGCAGAGCCGCCGGCAGGCCGTCTCCGAGCAGGCCCTCTACGCCGCCCGAATCGACCGGGAACGCGAGCGCTTCCGCGCCTTGACGGCGCTTTCGTCCGACTGGTTCTGGGAGCAGGACCGTGAGTTGCGCTTCACGTCCATCTCCGAAGGTTTTGCACTCGGAAACATCAGTGTGGAGTCGGCCTGGCGCGGCAAGCGCCGCTGGGAGCTCGACGCGATCCCGCTTGGCGACGAGGGCTGGGTGCGGCACCGCGGACAGCTCGAGCGGCGCGAAGTCTTTCGTGACCTCGAGACGCAGGGTTTCGATGATGCGGGAAGGGTGCACATCGTCAGCATCAGCGGCTCGCCCATCTACGAGAACGGCGAATTCATGGGCTACCGCGGCGTCGGTCGCGAAATCACCCTGCAGAAGGGTCAGGAGCGCCGACGCGCCCTGCGACACCAGGTCACGCGCCTGCTTGCCGAGTCGGCGACGGTGCACGACGTCATGCCCGAGGCGATCAGCGCCGTTTGCCGGACCTGCGACTGGCCGGGCGGCAGCTTCCACCGCTTCGACGCGCGCGGAGGCCGACTGGCAGCCGAAGCAACATGGTCCGAGCCCGGCGACACCAACACGGGCTCGAGCGGCCACTTCACCTGCGAGATCGGCACCGGCGAGCATCGTTTCGGCGTGCTCGAATTCCGCCTGCGCAGCCCGGGGATCGGCGATGCCGCGACGCTCGAGCTGATCGACAGCCTCGGCCAGCAGATCGGACAGTTCATCGCCCTTCGCGATGCCGAGGCGAGCGTTCGAACCGAGCGCGAGCTGCTTGCCGAGCGGGTCACCGAGCGCACGATGGAGTTGCGCAATGCCATGCGCGAGCTCGAGGTCGCCAAGGTCGGCGCCGAAGACGCAAACCGGGCCAAGTCGGCGTTCCTGGCCACCATGAGCCACGAAATCCGCACGCCGATGAACGGCGTCATCGGCATGATCGAGGTGCTCGGCGAAAGCGCACTCGCCGACGAGCAGAGGGACGCGGTGCAGACGATACGCACGTCGGCGTTCACGCTGCTCGCGCTCATCGACGACATCCTCGATTTCTCGAAGATCGAGGCCGGCCACTACGAGCTCGAACGAACGTCGGTGGCCCTGATCGATCTCGTCGAAAGCGTCAGCGACATGCTCGGCCCCGAGGCGGCGGCGAAGGGCGTCGACCTGCGCTTCTTCGTCGCGCCGGACGTGCCCGAGCACTTCTGGGGCGATCCGACCCGACTGCGCCAGACGCTCAACAACCTGGTCGGCAATGCCGTCAAGTTCAGCGGAGGGAGGACTGGCCAGCAGGGACACGTGACCCTCCGTGTCGAACGGGTAGCGACGCACCCATTGAAGGTCGCCTTCACCGTCGGCGACAACGGCATCGGTATCGCACCGGAGACCCTGGCGAGCCTGTTCATGCCCTTCAAGCAGGCCGAGGCGTCGACGACGCGCCGCTTCGGCGGAACCGGCTTGGGCCTCGTGATCTGCAAGCGCCTGGCCGCTTTGATGGGCGGCGAGATCGACGTGACGAGCGAGCAAGGCGTCGGTTCGACGTTCACGCTGACGTTGCCGCTCGAGCCGGTCTCGGGCCAGGCCGGTCGCGACTACCCGGGCCTTGCCGGGTTGAATTGCATCGTCGTTGCCCGCGGCGGCCTGGCGGCGGCCGACCTCAGCGCCTACCTCCGGCATGCCGGCGCGCAGGTGCACGTCGCCGCCGATGCCGATGGCGCCGTGCGCCATGCCGGCAGCGCTGTCGACCGAACCTGGATCGTCATCCAGCATGCCGGCGTCGGCATGGCTGCGGAGTTGGCGGCGCGTGCGCCTTTCAGCGGCTCGGCCAACGTGCGACACGTGTTGCTGGTTGCCCGCGCCACCGCGCACTCCCGAAGCAGCCCGCTCGGCTACGTCACGCTTTCCGAGCCGAGCCTGCGCCGCGCTTCCTTGCTGCGTGCGGTCGCCCAGGCTGCGGGGCTCGCGCCGGCAGGGCCCGAAGCTCGCGCGCCGCCGGCCACCGCGGCCGTGCGCCGCGCGGCCCCGACCATCGGCCAGGCGCGCACGGAGGGGCGACTGATCCTCGTCGCCGAAGACGATGCGATCAACCGGAAGGTCGTCCTGAAGCAGCTCGCGCTCCTCGGCTACGCCGCCGAAGTGGCTTGCGACGGTGCCGAGGCCTTGCAACTCTGGCGCCTGGGCCGCCATGCCTTGTTGCTCAGCGACCTGCACATGCCCGAGCTCGACGGCTACGGCCTGGCCCGCGCGATCCGCGCCGACGAAGCGCTCGAGCCCTCGCTCGGACGGCTGCCGATCCTGGCGCTCACCGCCAACGCCCTGCGCGACGAAGCAGGTCGCGTGCACGCCGCCGGCATGGACGAATACCTGACCAAACCGATCCAGCTCGCCGTGCTCGGCGCCGCGCTCGAGCGCTGGCTTCCGTGGGCGGCGCGTCATGAGCCGCCGGTGCCGGCGTTCCCGCCCACCAACGCGGCTGGCTCGTCTTCGGTCGTCGATGTCTCGGTTCTCAAGAGCCTGGTCGGCGACGACGAGGACACGGTGCGCGAGTTTCTCTCCGAGTTCCTGCGCTCGGCGCGCAGCCACGTGTCGGAAATCCTTGCCGCGTGCGACGCCGGCGACGTCGCCCTTGTCGGCAGCGTCGCACACAAGCTCAAGGGCTCGTCGCGATCGGTCGGCGCGATCGCGCTCGGCGACCTGTGTGCCGAGCTCGAAAACTTCAGCCGGTCCGGCGGCCGGACCGAGCTCGCCGAGCGGCGCATTCAGCTCGAACAGGCGATGCGCGCCGTCGAAACAAGCATTGTCGAGACGCTCGCCGAGAGCGTCGCCTGATTCCCTGCCCGGTCACTTCACAGGATTGCACTGAACCCATGTCGAACCCCCTTGCTTCGATCGCCGCCGTGATGCTGCTGGCGCTGCTCACGCCCCAGGTGGCCCACGCCGCCGATCCGGAGAAGCCCCTCTTCTCGTTCAGTGGCTTCGGCACCCTGGGCGCCACCCATTCGAGCGAAAAGAACGCCGACTTCGTGACCAACGGCTTCAAACCGAACGGCCCGGGGCGGAGCACCTCGTGGAGCGGCGCCACCGACAGCGTGCTCGCCGGACAGGTGACGGCCAATCCGATGCCGCAGATCTCGGCGATCCTGCAAGTCATCTCGGAGCAGAACTACGACAACAGCTACACACCCCATGTCGAATGGGCGAATGTGAAGTACCAGGTCACGCCGGACTTCGATGTCCGCGTCGGCCGTACCGTGCTGCCGATCTTCCTGCTTTCCGACACGCGCAAGGTGGCCTACACCTATGCTTGGGTGCGTCCGCCCCTCGAGCTCTATCAACTCGTTCCGGTGACGCACAGCGACGGGATCGACGCGAGCTATCGACTTCAACTCGGCGAGGCAACGAACACGATCCAGGTCGATTGGGGCAAGGGCGACAACCGAATCCCTCACGACGGTGGCGTGGCGCGGACCCGGGCGGCGCTCACCATTTCCAACACTGTCGAGTACGGCGCGCTGACGGCGCGCCTCAGCTACGGGCAGGCCAATCTCGGCCTCAACTCCTTCGACGCGCTCTTCGAAGGCTTCCGGCAGTTCGGCCCGGAAGGCGTGGCCATCGCGGACAAGTACGACGCCAGCCACAAGCCGCTGCATTTCGTCGGCATCGGCGCCAGCTACGACCCGGGCGACTGGTTCGCCAACGCCGAATGGGGTCACCTCAGCAGCGATTCGGCGATCGGCCGACGGACCGTGTGGTACGTCAGCGGCGGCTACCGGTTCGGCCCGTTTACGCCGTACCTGACGTATGCGCGGGCCACCGCCGACAACCTTTCCGATCCGGGCCTGACGATCGCCTCCCTGCCGCCATTTCTGGCCGGTCCGGCCGCCGGCTTGAATGCCGGATTGAATTCGGTCCTGAGCAGCAAGCCGGTGCAAAGCACGGTATCGGTGGGCGCGCGCTGGGACGTCATGAAGAACACGGCATTGAAAGTGCAGTTCGATCACACTCGCGTCGGCGCCGGGTCGAAGGGCACCCTCGCCAATATCCAGCCGGGATTTCAGCCGAGCCGATTGAGCGTCGTCAGCGCCACCGTCGACTTCATATTCTGATGCGATCCACCATGCACTTCGTACATCGCATCGCGCTTCTCGTCGCCGGCGCCGGTTTCGCCCTGTGCGCCTGGCCCGCGGTGGCGGGCGACGTCGTTGCCGTGGTGTCGGCGAAGAGCCCGGTGACCGTGCTCACCAAAGCGCAAATCGCCGATATCTTTCTCGGCAAGGCGAATCGCTACCCTGATGGAGGCCCGGCGGTGCCGATCGATCTCGCTGAAGGGTCGCCGGCCCGCGACGAGTTCTATGTCAAGTACGCCGGCAAATCGCCGGCGCAGGTCAAGGCGCACTGGTCGAAGATCATCTTCACCGGGCGCGGCCAGCCACCCCAGGAAGCGGCGAATACGGCCGACTTGAAAAAGCGCGTCGCTGACAGTCCCGGTGCGATCGGCTACCTGGAGTCGAATCTTGTCGACGGCAGCGTGAAAGTACCGGCCGGACAGTAAGCGCGGACCGTCCGACCGCAGCTCTTCAGATCGGCAGGATCGACGCCGGGTCGTAAAAGAAGCGCTCCGTGACGATGCGATCGTCGCGCCATGTCTGCAGCGAGAGTTCGTCGAGTCGGCGCGTCACGCCGTCGTGCCCGGTCATGTCGAAGCGCCAGCCGATCACGACCTGGTCTCCGTCGACGAGCAGCGTCGTCAGATGCGGCTCGACCTTGCCCATCGACTGCAGCGTCTTGGTTTCGTGCGCGATCAGCGCCTCGCGGCCGACGCGCGGCGGATTCAGGTTTTCCTGCGCTGTCGCGTCTTCGGCGTAGAAGTCGCGGATCGACTGCACGAAGTTCCTGGCCAGCACGGCGTCGACGAACGCCTGCACTCGTTCACGGCTCGCCATCTCGCTCGACTCCCCGCCTATTTCGCGCTGAGCGCGTTGCTGACCAGCCGCGACGTGATGTCGACGATCTGGACCATCCGGCTGTAGGCCATGCGCGTTGGCCCGATCACGCCGAGGGTGCCCACCACCTTGCCGTCGACTTCATAGGGCGACGACACCACCGACAGCTCTTCGAACGGCACGACCAGGCTCTCGCCACCGATATAGATGCGCACCCCTTCGGCGCGGCTCGAGACCTCGAGCAGGCGCATCAGCTGGGTCTTCTGCTCGAACAGGTCGAACAGCTTGCGCAAGCTGCCCATGTCGCTGGAGAAGTCCTGCACCGCGAGCAGGTTGCGCTCGCCAGCGATGACGACCTGCTCATGGCTCTCTGCGATGGCGTCGCTGCCAGCCTGCACCGCCGCCTGCATCAGGGCCGAGATCTCGCCGCGGATCGCGTCGACCTCGCTCTTCAGCCGCTCGCGCACTTCTTCGAGCGTGAGCCCGCCGTAGTGCGCGGTCAGGTAGTTGCTCGCTTCCTGGAGCTGCGAGGTGGTGTAGTCCTGCGCGGTGAAGATGACGCGGTTCTGCACGTCGCCGTCGGGCGCGACGATGATGACCAGCACGCGCCGCTCCGACAGGCGCATGAACTCGATGTGGTGGAACACGCTCGGCTTCCTGGGCGCGGTGATCACCCCGACGAAGTTCGAGAGGCTCGAAAGAAGCTGCGCCGCGTTGGCGATCACGCGCTGCGGCTGGTCGGCATGCAGCTGTGCCTCCAGCGCGGCGTCGCGTGACTCGGGCATCTGCTTGGGCTGCGCCGTCAGCATGGTGTCTACGAACAGGCGGTAGCCGCGTGCCGTCGGGATCCGGCCGGCGCTGGTGTGCGGGCTGGCGATCAGGCCGAGTTCTTCGAGATCGGCCATCACGTTGCGGATCGTCGCCGGCGAAAGCTCGAGGCCACTGGCCCGCGAGAGCGTGCGCGAGCCGACCGGCTGGCCGTCGGCGATGTAGCGTTCGACCAGGGCTTTGAGAAGGGTCTTGGCGCGGTCGTCCAGCATCGTGAGGGACAGGTTAACAGGACCATTTTCACCCGCGGCAAAAAGGGGTCGCTGTGGTGTAATCCCGCGAATGTCGACCCGCTTCCGGCACGCTGCGCTCGTCGGCAAATTCAACTCCGGCGGCATTCGCGAAGAGCTCGAGGCCATCGCGCGTTTTCTGGTTGAGCGCGGGCTTCGCGTCTCACTGGAGGAAGAGACCGCGCGCAACACCGGCATCGACGCGTGGCCCATGCTCGAGGCCGAAGCGCTGGGCGAGGCCTGCGACATCGCCGTCGTTCTCGGCGGCGACGGCACCATGCTCGGCATCGCCCGCCGTCTCGCCCGCCACGGCACGCCGCTGGTCGGCATCAACCAGGGGCGCCTCGGCTTCATCACCGACACCGCGTTCGGCGATTTCGAGACCGCGCTGGCGCCGATCCTCGAGGGCGAATACGACGAGGAGAAGCGGGCCATGCTCGAAGGCGGCGTACGGCGCGAGGGCGCGACGATCTTCGAGAGCTTTGCCCTCAACGACGTGATCGTCAGCCGCGGCGCCACCGCCGGCATGGTCGAGCTGAAGATCGAGATCGACGGCGAGTTCGTCGCCAACCTGCGCGCCGACGGCCTGATCGTCGCCTCGCCGACCGGATCGACCGCCTACGCGCTATCGGCGGGCGGGCCGATCCTGCATCCGGGCATCGCCGGCTGGGTGCTGGTGCCGATCGCGCCGCAGGATCTCTCGAACCGGCCGATCGTCGTTCCCGATTCCGGCGAGGTCGCGATCGAGATCGTGGCCGGCCGCGACGCGAGCGTGAACTTCGACATGCAGTCCTTGACCAGCCTGGCCCATGGCGACCGCATCTGGGTACGCCGCTCGGCTCACCACGCACGCTTCCTGCATCCGCGCGGCTGGAGCTACTTCGCGACGCTGCGCGGCAAGCTGCACTGGGCCCTGGGCACGGTCTAGGGCCATGCTGCACCGCCTCGCCATCCGCGACTTCGTGATCGTCGACGCGCTCGAGATCGAACTCGGCTCGGGCCTCACCGTGCTCAGCGGCGAAACCGGCGCCGGCAAGTCGATCCTGGTCGATGCCCTGCAGCTCGCGCTCGGTGGCCGTGGCGATGCCGGCGTGATTCGCGAAGGCGCCGCGCGCGCCGAGATCACGGCCGAGTTCGACGCGCCGCCATCGCTCGCTTCGTGGCTGGTCGAGGCCGGCTTCGAAGCCGATCCCGAGGACGCCGGCCGGCTGCTGCTTCGGCGCACCATCGACGCGCAGGGAAAGAGCCGCGCCTGGGTCAACGGCAGCGCCGCGACGGCCACGCAACTCCGGCAAGCCGGCGAGGCGCTGGTCGACATCCACGGCCAGCACGCGTGGCAAAGCCTGACCCGCGCGCCCTCGGTGCGTGCCGTGCTCGACGCCTACGCGCAAGTCGACGCGAAGCCGCTTGCGGCACGCTGGGCCGCATGGCGCGACGCCCGTGACGCGCTCGCCGCGGCGAGCGAGAAGCAGGGCGACCTCGAACGCGAGCGCGACCGGCTGGCATGGCAGCTCGGCGAGGTCGACAAGCTCGCGCCGGGCGCCGACGAATGGCCCGAGCTCGACGCCGAGCACACGCGACTGGCCAATGGACAGTCGCTGATCGACGCTGCCAGCGGTGCGCTCGAAGCGATCTCCGGCAGCGACCGCGAATCGGCACCGAATGCGGAGTCGCTGGCCGCGCGCGCCATCGAGGCGCTCGAAGGCGTCGCCGCTTTCGACGCAAGGCTGGGCGAGACGATCGAATCGCTTCGTGGCGCCGAAGCGCAGTTGCGCGATGCCGCGCACACGCTCTCCAGCTACCTCGACAAGACCGAGCTCGACCCGGAACGGCTGCGCTCGCTCGACGAGCGCATGTCGGCGTGGGTCGGCCTGGCGCGCCGTTATCGGCGGCCGCCCGCCGAATTGCCGGCACTGCTCGCGCAATGGAAGAGCGAGCTGCGCGCCCTCGACGCTGCCGCCGACCTCGACGCGCTTCGCCGCGCGAGCGACGCCGCGCGCGCGGCCTACGACGGTTCGGCGAAACAGGTCTCGGCGGCAAGGCGCGCCGCGGCGCCCAAGCTCGCCGCGGCCGTGACGCGAACCATGCAGCAGCTCGGCATGGCGGGGGGCCGGTTCGAGGTGGCGCTTGCCGCCACGGACGCACCCCAGTCGTTCGGCCTCGAGTCAGCCGAGTTCCTCGTCGCGGGCCACGCGGGAACGACGCCGCGGCCGCTCGGAAAGGTCGCTTCGGGCGGCGAGCTCTCGCGCATCGCGCTGTCGGTCGCGGTCGTCACCAGCGAGCTCGACGCGGGCGCCGACGCGCCGGGCACGCTCATCTTCGACGAGGTCGATGCCGGCATCGGTGGCGCCGTCGCCGAGACCGTCGGCCGCCTGATGAAGCAGCTCGGCCGCGATCGCCAGGTACTCGCGGTCACGCACCTGCCGCAGGTTGCCGCGTGCGCCGATCGCCACTTCGTCGTCGCCAAGCAGACCGACAAGGGCAAGACGCGAAGCGCGGTCGATGCCGTCGCCGGCGAGTCGCGTGTAGCCGAGATCGCGCGCATGCTGGGTGGCGAAAAGCTGTCGTCGACCAGTCTTGCGCACGCCCAGGAAATGCTTGCGTCCGGTGCTGCGCCAGCCCGAAAGGCTTCACGATGAGCGAGCCCGGCGGCATCGGCCCGTCACCGCAGCACGAGATCGTCCTCGTCACCGGTATCTCCGGCTCGGGCAAGTCGGTCGCGTTGCACGCACTCGAAGACGCGGGCTTCTTCTGCGTCGACAACCTGCCGCCCGAGCTGCTGCTCGACTTCCTGCGCCTCGAGCAGAAGCGGCGCGACCGTCGCATTGCGATAGCCGTCGACGTGCGCAGCGCCGGTTCCCTGCCACACCTCTTGCCGCTGCTCGCCCAGCTGAAGAGCGAAGGCGTCGTCGTCCACGCGATCTTTCTCGACGCGACCACCAGCGCCCTGGTGCGGCGCTTCTCGGAGACGCGGCGCGCCCATCCGCTCGCCGATCGCGGCGCGCTGGTGGAAGCGATCGAGCTCGAGCGCGAGCTGCTCGCCGACCTGCGCGACCTCTCGACCGTGATCGACACCAGCCAGCTTCGTCCGGCCCAGTTGCGCACCTGGATGCGCGAGCTGGTGCGCGCACCCGACAGCGACCTGACCCTGGTTTTCGAAAGCTTCGCCTACCGTCACGGCGTGCCGCTCGATGCCGACTATGTGTTCGACGTTCGCGTCCTGCCGAATCCACACTACGTGCCCGAGCTCAGACCGCTGACCGGGCGCGATGCTGCGGTCGCCGAATACCTCGCGACGCAGCCGGATGCAGTCGAGATGCTCGAATGGATCTCGAACTTCCTGCGCCGCTGGCTGCCGGCCTTCAAGGTCGATCAGCGCGCCTATCTCACGGTCGCAATCGGCTGCACCGGCGGCCAGCATCGCTCGGTCTGGTTTGCCGAACGGCTGGCGGAACGCTTCGAGAAAGAAGCGGCGCCGCTGATCCGGCATCGCGAGCTCGACCTGGCGTGATCGCAGACCCGCTGCCCGACGCCTCGCTGCCGCTCTTTCCGCTGCAGACGGTGCTCTTTCCCGACGGCCTGCTCGAGCTGAAGATCTTCGAGATCCGCTACCTCGATCTGATGTCTCGCTGCATGCGCGAGCAACGCCCGTTCGGCGTCGTGGCACTGAAGACCGGCATCGAACGGCGCGTCCCGAACGAGTCCGTGGCGCTGTACGAGGTCGGCACGCTCGCCGAGCTGATCGAGGTCGACAGCACCGAGGCCAACATCCTGCTCGTACGTTGTCGCGGAACGCAGCGCTTCGTGCTCGGCGCGACACGGCAAGAGGCCGACGGCCTCTGGCTCGGTGAAGCGACCGGCATGGCCGACGACCCTGCCGTCGCGCCAGGCGCCGCGCATGGCAATGCCGTCAAGAGCCTGGCCGACGCGATCCGGGCGCTGGAAGCGCAGGGGGCGCACCCGTTCCTCGCGCCACATCGCTTCGACAACGTCGGCTGGGTCGCCAATCGCTGGTGCGAGATCCTGCCGCTGCCGCTCGAGGCAAAGCAGCATCTCATGACCCTCGTCGATCCGGCCGCGCGACTCGACATCGTCGATTCGCTGATGCGATCGAAGCAGGAGTCGCACTAAGGATTCAGTCGTCGATCGGCCGAGAGCTGCTTCCTCAGCGGCGCCGGAAGGCCGAGGCGGAGCGCGTCGGCGAGGTCGAACCATCGGCCGCTCGGCCAGCGGGACTCGAGCTCGGTCAAGACGCGCGCCGGCGTTCTGGACGGCAGATTCCAGCGCACCGGTCGGAGCGTCCAGTCGAGGTGCGTGAGCACATGAATGAAGGACGGAAGCGCCACGCCCTTCCCCGGCCAGGCTGCGCCCGCCGCATCCAGCGCCGCGACCGAATCGAACTCGGGCAGGCTCCACAGGCCGGCCCAGATGCCCTTGGCTTCGCGCCGGACCAGCCAGATCCGATCGCAATGGCGCAGCTCCAGCCACGCGTTGTCGCGCCGGCCGCGCAGAAGGCGACGCGACTTCACGGGATAGCGGTCCTGCGTGCCCGACATCGCCGCCCGGCAGAGCGTTTGCACCGGACAGAGCAGGCAGCTCGGGCGCCGGGCGAGGCAGATCGTCGCGCCGAGGTCCATGAGCCCTTGCGTGTAGGTCTCGATGCCCCGGCTGGGCAAGAGCCCGGTCGCTGCACGCCAGAGCTCACGCTCAGCGCCCGCCTGCGCGAGATCGCCGTCGAACGCGAGCACGCGCGCCAGCACCCGCTTGACGTTGCCGTCGAGGATCGCGACGCGCTCACCGAACGAGAACGCGGCAATCGCGGCGGCAGTCGAGCGGCCGATGCCGGGCAGCGTCGCGAGCGCGGCACTGGTGCGCGGGAACTTGCCGCCGTGCTCGTTGACGATCGCCTGCGCGGCGCGATGCAGGTTTCGCGCGCGGCTGTAGTAGCCGAGGCCGCTCCAGAGCGCGAGCACGTCGTCGACGCTGGCCGCGGCGAGTGCCTGGACATCGGGAAAGCGTGCCGTGAAGCGATCGAAGTAGGCCAGCACGGTCGCGACCTGCGTTTGCTGCAGCATCACTTCCGAGAGCCAGACGCGGTAGGGGTCGTGAACTTGCCAGGGCAGGTCGTGGCGGCCATGGTCGCGCTGCCACGCGATGACCCGCGCGGCGAATCTCGCCGGCCGCTCGCTCGGCAGGCTCAAGCCCGGCGCTGCAACGCCTCTTCGTCGCTGTCCATGGGGACGGCGTCGCCGAAGAGCGGGAGATCGAGCTTGGTGAATTCGGCGTCGGTGGCGAACGGGGCGGCGAAGGCGTATTCGCGCAGGCTCTCGGCAAGCTCGCTGGCGCGTGACTGAAACTGGACCAGGCGCTGGTCCTGCGCTTCGATCTCGTCGAGGCGCAACTCGAGCTCGCCGGCCGCCGCCTGGATCTTCTCGAGCGTCTCGCGGCGCCGCTTGAAGGCCTTGCGGCGCTCGCGCAATTGCGCATCGACCTGCGCCGAGACCGCCTTGTTCGACAGCTCGAGCTCGCTGCTCGCGTTCTCGAACACGACGCGCAGCTTCGAGATCAGCATGCGCCGGAACTGCTCCATGAACTTGGGCTGCGCCAGGCGCAGGGCCAGGGTCAGCCCGAGGTACTGGACATAGTTGCTCTCGATCAGCTGCAGCTCGCTGGTGAAGCGCTCGAAGTCGAGCGGCTTGCCGAGCGCGAGGCTGAAGCCGAACTGCGCGTTGAGGCGCCCGAACGAGGCGCCGAGCATCTCCCGGATCTCGCCGTTCCTGCGCTGCGACGCCACGAGCAAGGCACGCATCCGCCCGCACAAGGCCAGGAACGCCTTCTTCGCACCGAGGTTGAGGATCGACGCGCCCATCGTCGCCTGCATCTCCGCCACCTCGTCGCGCACCCGATCCGAAGAAAGATCGACGAGCATGTCCTTCAGCATGCGGCCATGCACGGCGCGCATCGCCTGCAGCATCGTCGTGCACTCCTCGAACTCGGCGGTCTCGACATCGACGCGCTTCAACATCAGGCGCACCTTGGCGCTGTTCTTGCCACGCAGGCCGCGCAGTTCGAGCATCTGCTCGGCGAGCTGGCGACGCGAATCGCCGATGCTGCGGACGACATGGTTCTCGATCTGCTGCGCGCCTTCCTGGACCACCTGCTCGAGCACCTGGCGCCGCTGCGGCAGCAGTTGCGCGCCGAGCGCCGATTCGAGGATCGGCAGTCGGCTTTCGTTGAGGGCCATCTCGTCGCCCGAGACTCGCGCCGCGAGCGCCTGCCGCGCCGAAAGCGGAAAGACTCGCTGCATCGGGACGCCGAGCGTGCGCGCCGTCTCGCGCTGCTGTTGCACGATCTGCGCTTCGACCTGGGCCACGGTGGCGAGAGGATCCGCGAGCGTGTCGATCTTGTTCAGCACGACGAAGCGGGTCGGCGCATGGGCGCCGAGGTGGTCGCGCCAGATGGCGAGGTCGGACTTGGTGACGCCGGTGTCGGCGCCGAGGATGAAGACCGTTGCATGCGCCGAAGGCAGCAGCGACAAGGTCAGCTCGGGCTCGGCGCCGATCGCATTCAGGCCCGGCGTGTCGAGAACGACCAGACCCTGGCGCAGCAGCGGATGCGGATAGTTGATGAGAGCGTGCCGCCAGGCCGGCACCTCGACCTTGCCTTCGTCGTCACGCGGCGGGTTGTCGTCGGGATTGGCGTCGTCCCAGAAGCCGAGTGCGCGCGCCTGGTCTTCGGAGACCCACTCGGTGCGCGTCACTTCGAGCAGCGATCGGGCGAGCTGGTCCGGGTCGTTGACGTCGAGATCGAGCCGGCGCCAGGCGCGCGGCTGGCTGCGCATCTCGCCGAGCGAGAGGCCCTCGAGCCGGGTCTCGATCGGCAGCAGCACCAGCGAGGCCGGCTCGTCGCCGCGCCAGCCGAGCTCGACCGGGCACATCGTCGTGCGCCCGGGCGTCGCCGGCAGGATTCGCCGGCCGGTGTCGGCGAAGAAGATGGCGTTGATCAGCTCGGACTTGCCGCGCGAGAACTCGGCGACGAAGGCGACGACCAGCTTCTCGTTGCCGAGCCGCTCGCGCAACGAAGCGAGCTGCTCGGCGACGCCGCCCTGGGCCAGGTCGTGCTCGCCGAGAAACCGGCCCAGGATGTCGACGCGCTCGCTCAATGCGGCGCGCCATCCGCCGAGGGCGTCGAGGCTGGTCGCGAAAGAGTGGGTCATCGAGGCTCGCACAAGGGCGCGGAACATCGTATCGCAGCGGCACCTCGCGAACCGCCCCGAAACACTTGGTCACGCCCTCGCATCAGGACGTTTCGCACGCTTCACCTGCGCTGGCAGCCCGGACAGAAGTACGTGGCCCGCGCACCCTGGACGATCCGCCGCACGGCGCCGCCGCAGCGCGCGCACTTCTGCCCGGCGCGGCCGTACACGCCCGCTTCGAGCTGGAACGCGCCAGCCATGCCGTGCGCATCGCGAAAGTCGCGCAGGGTCGTGCCGCCCAGGTCGACTGCCCGTGCCAGCACCGCGCGCACGGCTGCGGCCAGGCGGTCGGCACGGGGCCGGCTGATCCGGTCGCTGCGCGTGCGCGGGTCGATGCCGGCCTGGTAGAGGGCTTCGCACGCATAGATGTTGCCGGCGCCGACGACGATCTCGCCGCCGAGCAGGGCTTGCTTGACCGAGACCTTGCGGCGGCGCAGCGCCGCATGCAGAAGGGCGCCATCGAAGCTGGGATCGAAGGGCTCGATGCCCAGCTTCGCGAGCAGCTTCGCGGCAACCCCGGCCTCGGTCGAAGGCGACCAGACGACGGCGCCGAAGCGGCGCGGGTCGGTCAGGCGCAGCGTGCCGCGCCCGGTGACGAGATCGAAGTGATCGTGCGCGCCGGGTGGCCCGGCCGCGGCGCCGAACGCGAGCGAGCCCGACATGCCAAGGTGCATGAGCAGGCCACCGCACTCCAGCGGCAGCCACAAATATTTACCTCGCCGCGTCACCGCGCCGACGGTCTGCCCGATCAGTTCTTGCGGCGCGCGCCCGAGCGGCCAGCGCAAAGGCTTGCCGACGCGAACATCGGTGACACGCGCGCCCTCGATGCGATCGGCAAAACTGAGGCGGGTGACTTCTACTTCGGGGAGTTCGGGCATGGCGTCGCGGCGGACCGGGGAATTATCACGAGGCGCGCGAGTCGCACTGCTCCCGAGGGCCTTGGCGCGTGAGCCGAGGCACGCGCGCAGCTTGCGAACACTAGAATCGTTTTTCGTCCGAGGAGTTGTCGATGCCGGCGTTTCGTGTTCATTCAGGCCCTGCGCGCCTGTCGGCATTGCTGCTGGCACTGGCTGCGGCAGGCGCCGCGGCGCAGCCCGCGCAGGCGCAATCGGCGCCGGCCCCCGCGATCGACAATTCGGCCCTCGACGCGCCGCTCTTCTACCAGCTGCTGCTCGGCGAAATCCAGCTTCGCAACGGCGACACGGCCACCGGCTACCAGCTGCTGCTCGATGCGGCTCGGCGCTCCAAGGACGAGGCGGTGTTTCGCCGCGTCACCGACATCGCCTTGCAGGCCCGCGCCGGCGACCAGGCGCTTGCCGCGGTGCTCGCCTGGCGCGAGGCCGCGCCCGCGTCGCAGGAAGCGCTTCGCTACCACGTCCAGATGCTGGTTGCGCTCAACCGCGTGGCGGAGGCCGAAGAACCGTTCGGCGCCTTGCTGCGCAGCGCGCCGCGCACGGCATTGCCGGCGATGATCGACGCGGTGCCGCGTTTTCTGGGCCGCAGCAGCGATCGCGCTGCCGTCGCCGCACTGATCGAGCGCGTGCTCAAGCCCTATGCCGAGGCGCCCGACACGAGCAGCGCAGCGCTGGTCGCCATGGGGCGCGGCTGGCTTGCCGCCGGTGATTCCAGCAAGGCGCTCGCCTACGCCCAGCGAGCGGCCGCCGCGAACCCGGGCGCGGACGGCCCGGCGCTGCTGGCGCTCGATCTGTTGCCCGCGGCGCCGGACGCCGAGGCGATCGTCAAGGCGCGCCTTGCCGCGACTCCGGCCGCATCAGCCGCCGTGCGCCTTCTCTACGTTCGCACGCTTGCCTCTTCGCAGCGGCTCGGCGAAGCGGCCGAGCAAGTCAAGGCCCTGACGGGCAGGGAGCCTGGGCTCGCGCCGCCCTGGCTCACGCTCGGTGCGCTCGAGATCGAGCTCCATCATTCCGCAGAAGCGACGGCCGCCTTGCAGACCTATGTGCGGCTGGTCGAGGGCGGCGCGCCGGTGGGTTTCGGCCCGGCGCCCGCCGCGCCGATCGCGGCCGCCGACGATGACGACGACACCCCCACCACGGCCGGCGCCGCCCTCACCCAGGCCTGGCTGCTGCTGGCGCAAGCCGCGGAGCAGCAAGGCGACTTCGCCGCCGCGGAGGGCTGGCTCGCACGCATCGCCAGCCCGCAGCGCGCGCTCGAAGTGCAGTCGCGCCGTGCCTCCTTGCTGGCCAAGCAGGGCAAGCTGGCCGAGGCCCGGCAGCTGATTCGCCGCGTTCCGGAACAGACCGCGGCCGACGCGCGCGCCAAGTTCGTCGCCGAGGCCGGGCTTCTGCGCGAGGTCAAGCAGTGGGGCGAAGCCGAGAAGGTCCTGGCCCAGGCGAACAAGACCTACCCCGACGACACCGACCTGCTCTATGAACAGGCGATGGCCGAGGAAAAGCTCAATCGCGTCGACGAGATGGAGCGGCTGCTGCGCCGCGTGATCGCTCTGAAACCGGACCACCATCACGCCTACAACGCGCTCGGCTACTCGCTCGCCGAACGAAAGATTCGCCTGCCCGAGGCTCGCATGCTGATCCAGAAAGCGCTCGAGCTGAGCCCCGGCGAGCCCTTCATCACGGACAGCCTCGGCTGGGTCGAGTACCGGCTCGGCAACCGCGAGGAAGCGATCCGCATCCTGCGCCTGGCCTACCAGTCGCGGCCCGATCCGGAGATCGCTGCCCACCTGGGCGAGGTGCTGTGGAGCGCCGGCAAGACCGACGAAGCGCGCAAGGTCTGGCGCGAAGGTCGCACGCGCGATTCGTCGAACGACGTGCTGCGCGAAACGCTGGCACGCTTGCGGGTCGATCTGTGATGCGGCGCGGCTGCGGGCCGCGTCTGGCCCGACCGCGATGAGACGTTTTTCCGCCTTCATCGCGGCCGCCCTTCTCGCCGGCTGCGCCAACCTCGCGCCCCTTGGACCGGTCGGCAGCGGCGACGCATTTTCGGGACGCCTGGCCTTACGCGTCGAGCCGCTCGGCACGACGCCGGCGCGTGCGTTCTCGGCCGCCTTCGACCTGCACGGCGATCCGCGAACCGGCGCGCTCGGCTTGTCGACGCCCCTCGGCAGCATGTTGGCGCAGGCGCGCTGGCGGCCGGGCGAGGTCCTGCTGGTGACGCCGCAAGGCACGCGCCAGTTCGCCGATCTCGACGGCTTGACCCGCGAGGTGCTCGGCGAGAGCGTGCCGATCGAGGC
>JBDTNU010000042.1:0-17671 GCA_039933535.1 Caldimonas sp.
TCGCCAACCCGATCGGCCAGATCTGGTCGGGCGCGCAGATGCTCGACTTCCTGGGCCACCGCGACGCCCACGACGCGGTCATCGCGGCCATCGAGGCCGTGCTCGACCCTTCTGCCGGCGGGCCGAAGACGCCCGATCTCGGCGGCACGGCAAGCACGAGCGACGTCGGTCGCGCAATCGCCGAGGCCGTGAGCCGCAACTAGCGTCGCGCCTATCCTTTCGATGCGGGAAGTCAAGTGACAACCGCACGAGCGGCGAAAAGATTTCATCGCGACAGAGGCCCCTAGAATCGCCAACCCTGCTTGACACTGAACATCGCGGACGATGTAATCGTTTCGCCTTGGCGTTGCCTTTTGCCGCCTTGGCACACGACATCGAATTCCACCGAGACACCGAGACTTCCTGAGGGGGAAACATTCGTGAACAAAACTGAACTGATCGAGCACATCGCCAAGCAGGCCGACATTTCGAAAGCGGCGGCGTCGCGCGCCCTCGAAGCCATGATCGGCGGCGTCAAAACCAGCCTGAAGAAGAACAACACGGTTTCGCTCGTCGGCTTCGGAACGTTCAGCGTCGGCAAACGTGCTGCGCGCGCGGGCCGCAATCCGCGCACCGGCGCGGCGATCAAGATCAAGGCGGCCAAGGTGCCGAAGTTCCGCCCGGGCAAGGCGCTCAAGGACGCGCTCAACTGAATTCCGCCGCCGGCTCGTGCCGGCGATGGGTGCTTAGCTCAGCTGGTAGAGCGGCGCCTTTACACGGCGTAGGTCGGGGGTTCGAGCCCCTCAGCACCCACCATCCGGTGCGGCTTGCGCCGCCCGGTTCGCGGCGCCCGCTCGGCTAGAATCGCGCGGTCCTCCCACAAAAGGCGAACCATGGTTCGCCTTTGTCGCATCTGCATCTCCGATGTTCGAATTCTTTCGCCGTCATACCCGTGTGCTGCAGTTCGTTCTCGTGCTGCTCGTGTTTCCGTCGTTCGTGTTCTTCGGCATCCAGGGCTACAGCCGGTTTTCAGGCAACGACCAGCAGACGGTGGCCAAGGTCGGCGGGCAAGTCATCACCCAGGCCGAGCTCGACAACGCCCTGCGCGATCGCGTCGAGCGGGCGCGTCGGCAGATGCCCACCATCGATCCCAAGCTGTTCGACACGCCCGACATGCGCCGCCTTGCGCTCGAGACGCTGATCCGTGAGCGCGTGCTGAACATCGCCGCCGACAAGCTGCATCTCGTGCCTACCGACGACCGCGTCAGAAGCCTGTTCAAGAGCGACCCTCAGTTCGCGCAGCTTCGCGATGCCGACGGCTTTGCGAACCCGGCCGTGATTGCCGCGCTCGGCATGTCGTCGGAAGGGTTTGCCCAGAGATTGCGCGAGGACATCTCGGCGCGCCAGGTGCTGAACGGTCTCACTGCGTCGGCACTCGCGCCGGCTACCGCAGCGTCGGACGCGCTCGACGCGATGTACCAGCAGCGCGAGGTTCAGGTGCTTCGCTTCGATGCCAAGGACTATCTCGCCAAGGTCACGCCGAGCGAAGCCGAGATCGAGGCGTTCTACAAGGATCCGGCGCACGCGGCGCAGTTCCAGGCGGCCGAAGAAGCGTCGGTCGAATACGTGGTGCTCGATCTCGATGCGTTGAAGAAGAACGTGACGGTCTCCGAAGACGACCTGAGGAAGTACTACGCCGAGAACGAAAAGCGCTTCACCTCGCCCGAGGAACGGCGCGCCAGCCACATCCTGGTCAAGGCCGACAAGGACGCGCCGAAGGCCGATCGCGACAAGGCCAAGGCCAAGGCCGAGGCGCTGCTCGCCGAGGTGAAGAAGGACCCGTCCAGGTTCGCCGAGATCGCGAAGAAGAACTCCGATGACGAAGGCTCGGCAACCAAGGGTGGCGACCTCGATTTCTTCGGTCGCGGCGCGATGGTCAAGCCGTTCGAGGACGCTGCCTTCGGCTTGAAGCCAGGCGAGATCAGCGGCGTGGTCGAAAGCGATTTCGGCTATCACGTGATCCAGTTGAACGAGGTGCGCGGCGGCGAGAAGAAGAGCTTCGACGCCGTTCGCGCCGAAATCGAGAACGAGTACCGCACCCAGCAGGCGCAAAAGCTCTTCGCCCAGGCCGCGGTCGACTTCGACGACATGGTCTACCAGCAATCCGACAGCCTCAAGCCCGCTGCCGATCGGTGGAAGCTCGAGATCCAGAAGGCCGATCACGTGGTGCGCGATCCCGGCGCCAAGGCGACCGGCGCGCTCGCGAATCCGAAGTTTCTCGAGGCGCTGTTCGCCAGCGATGCGACCCAGAACAAGCGCAACACGAAGGCGATCGATATCGGCGCGAGCAAGCTTGCGGCCGGCCGCGTCGTCCGCTATTCGCCGGCTCATCAATTGCCGCTCGCCGAGGTGAAGGACAAGGTGCGACAGCAGCTCGTGGCGATGCAGGCTGCGGCGATGGCGAAAAAGCTTGGTGCCGAAAAGCTGGTCGCCGCACGCGCCGCGCCGGCCACGACACTGTCCGACAACACCTTGATCGTCTCGCGCGCACAGCCGCGGGACTTGCCGCGCAATTTGCTGGATGCCGTGCTCAAGGCGCCCGTTGCGACGTTGCCGGCGTTCGTCGGCGTCGATCTCGGCGATCAGGGCTACGCCATCGCGCGCATCTCCAAGCTGTGGGGCCGTGACCCGAGCGCCGCCGATCCCGTCAAGGCCAAGGAGCAGTACGCTGCGATCTGGGGCGATGCAGAAGGCCAAGCCTACTATGCCGCGCTCAAGTCTCGCTTCAAGGCGACGATCAGCGAAGCCGCGCTGGCAACGTCGCACGACTCTGCCGCCAGCTCGCCCCCCTGAGCTTCGAGCGGCACGGACGAGGCCGAGTCAGAGGGCCGCTTGCTACAATTCAAAGCTCGGTGGTGGCTGTAGCTCAGTTGGTAGAGTCCAGGATTGTGATTCCTGTTGTCGTGGGTTCGAGCCCCATCAGCCACCCCACCGCCTAACGGGCCAACCCCACAAAGCCGAAGATTCTTCCATGCCGTCACGGAGCACTTCGACGACTGGCGGGCGGACTTTCCTGCGTATGGATGTCCCGTGGCCGACTCAGACGGCATCGATCGTGCATTGATCATGCGCAAGACGACGTTGGCCGTTCTTGTCGCCGCACTTTGGGCGACTGGATGCGCGACGCGGCAAGGGTTCGAGAACGCCATGGCTGGTTACGTGGGAGCGTCGGAAGGCAACCTGATGGCTGGCTTGGGGCAGCCGCAGAAGGTCTATCGGGCGCCCGACGGGTCGAGCATCCTGACCTATACCCGCAGCGAAACCAGGCAGATGGGCGGCACGACAACGTACCAGCCAGTGACGTCGACGAGCAATAGCAGCATTGGCGTCGCCTCGTACAAACCCACGACGACGACGACCCTGCATCCCGTTCAGGAGCCAGCCTACGACGTCACCCTGACGTGCGCCACGGCATTCCGCATCGTCGACGGTCGCGTGCAGAGCTGGCAGTCGAGCGGGAACAATTGCGTGAAATAGCCGACGACCGTCATGAGAGGCTCCCTCGGCAACGCGCGCTACGGGTTCGTCATCACCAGCTTGCCTTGCACCTTGCGGCTGCCCATGCGGGCATAGGCGGCGGGCAATTCTTTCATCGGCAGGCGTTGGTCGATCACCGGCTTGATCTTGCCCTCGCCATACCAGCGAGCGAGCTCGGCCAGGGCCATCGCATTGGCCTTCGGCTCGCGTCGCGCGAAGTCGCCCCAGAACACACCGACGATGGAGGCGCCCTTTAGCAGCGCCAGGTTGAGCGGCAAGGCCGGAATGCCGCCTTGCGCAAAGCCGACCACGAGATAGCGCCCGCGCCAGGCGATCGAGCGAAACACCGGCTCGGCCAGGTCGCCGCCGACCGGGTCGTAGACCACGTCCGGTCCCTTGCCGTCGGTGAGCTTCTTCAGCTCGTCGCGAATGTTTGCGGTGGAGTAGTTGATGGTCGCGTCAGCGCCGAGCGACTTGCAGAACTCGCACTTCTCGTCGCTCGATGCCGCGGCGATGACGCGCGCCCCGACGATCTTGCCGATCTGGATCGCCGCCGTGCCCACGCCGCCCGCCGCACCGAGCACCAGCAAGGTCTCGCCGGCCTTGAGCTGGGCGCGGTCGAGCAGCGCGTGGTGCGTCGTGCCGTAGGTCATGACGAAGGCCGAGGCATCGTCGAAGGCGAAGCCCGGCGGCAGAGGCATGACGCCGGCCGCGTTCACGCAAGCGTGGGTCGCGAAGCCGCCGCTCGAGCCGATGGCGGCGACCGCGTCGCCCACCTTGAGATGCTTCACGCCTTCGCCCACCGCCTCGACGACGCCCGCGTATTCCGAACCCGGCACGAAGGGCAGGGGCGGCTTGAACTGATATTTGTTCTGCACCGTCAGCAGATCGGGAAAGTTCAGGCTGGCGGCGCGGATCGCGATCAGCACCTCGCCCGCTTTCGGCACCGGCGTGGGCAGCTCTTTCCATTGCAGCGCTTCGACGCCGATCGGGTTTTCGCAAAGCCATGCGTGCATCTTCGGTCCCCTGTTGATCGCCATCGCGCAGAGTCGGCGCGGCTGCGATCGATGATACGCAGCGAGGCGCCGGGGTCGCGTCGCCTCGGGGACGACTCCCTACAATCCGCAGATGCGCATCCTCATCGCCAACGACGACGGTTACCTCGCACCGGGTCTGGCGGCGCTGGTCGAGGCATGCAAGGGACTGGGCGATCTCGACGTCGTCGCTCCCGAGCAGAACGCGAGCGGAACCTCGAACTCGCTGACACTCAATCGCGGCCTGTCGGTCTACACCGCGAGCAACGGCTGGCACTACATCAACGGCACGCCTTCCGATTGCGTTCATCTGGCGCTTTCGGGTGTGCTCGAGCATCGCCCCGACCTGGTCGTCTCCGGCATCAACCAGGGCGCGAACATGGGCGAGGACACGCTCTATTCGGGCACAGTCGCGGCAGCGATGGAAGGCTTCCTGTTCGGCATTCCCGCGATCGCTTTTTCGCAGGTGCAAAAGAACTGGACCGACCTCGATGCGGCGACACGCGTCGCCCGCAAGGTCATCGAGCAGGTCCTTCGCGAGCCGCCTTCGCCGGCGCACTTCCTGCTCAACGTCAACATCCCGAACCGGCCCGATGCCGACGCCTTGCCGCACCGGATCACCCGGCTCGGACGCCGTCATGCAAGCGAGCCGGTGATCCGCCATGTCAGCCCCCGCGGCGACACGCAGTTCTGGATCGGCCCGGCCGGCGACGCGCGCGAAGCCGGTCCGGGCACCGACTTTCATGCCACCAGCAACGGCGCGGTCTCGATCACGCCTTTGCACGTCGACCTCACCGACCACGCCACGCTGCCGGCCTGGCGCGAGTGGGCGGACAAGGTAGCAGGATGACCGCCGACGACCGGTCGCGCGTCAAGTTTCCGCTCAAGCTCGATCGCCTCTCCGGCGCCACATTGCCGGCGCAGCGAACCCTGCTTCGCCCGCAACGCGACCTTGCCGCGGCGCATGCCGACAACAATCGGCGGGGTACGCCGGCCGGACTCGGCCTCGACTCGGCCGACGTGCGACGGCGCATGGCCGAACGCTTGCGCGACGGCGGCGTTGTCGAGCCGCAGGTCGTTTCCGCCTTCGCGACGGTGCCCAGGCATTTGTTCGTCGACGCGGCATTGGCGACGCAAGCGTACGAAGACACGAGCCTGCCGATCGGCCACGGCCAGACGATCTCCAAGCCGTCGGTGGTCGCACGCATGATCGAGCTGCTGTTCGACGGCACGAACGCGCGGCAGATGGGGAACCTTGGCGCCGTGCTCGAGATCGGTACCGGGTGCGGCTATCAGGCGGCCTTGCTGTGTGAGGTTGCCAGCCGCGTCGTTTCCATCGAGCGCCTCAAACCCCTTCACGACAAGGCCCGGACCCTGCTCGCTCCCATGCGCTCGAACAAGTTGCGTCTCGTCTATGGCGATGGCATGGTCGGGCATCCACCCGGCGCGCCCTATGACAGCATCATCGCCGCGGCCGGAGGTTCGGCCCTTCCCGACGCATGGCTCGAGCAGCTCGCAGTCGGCGGTCGGCTAGTGTCACCGGTCGAGCAGCCGGGCGGCGGACAGGTCCTGGTCGTCGTCGATCGGCGCGCCGAAAGCTTCGACCGGCGTGTCCACGAGGCGGTGCGCTTCGTCCCTCTAAAATCCGGTCTTGACCGATGAAGAACCAAACCGCTCCATGCGCGTGATCGACATCCCGGCCTTGCGGCCCCTGCGGTTCGCGGCCCTTGCCATGGCTGCGCTTGCCCTCTTCGGATGCGCCAACCAGCCCAACCGTGCCCCGGTCGAGGAACGTTCGGCAACGCCGCGCGCCACCGTCGCGGCGGCGAGCCCTGCGATTGCCCCGGTACCGACCGCCGAGCCGGCCAAGCCGCTGCCTGTCGAGACAGTTCGGCCCGGTTACTACGCTGTCAAACCGGGTGACACGCTGATCCGCATCAGCCTCGACAGCGGTCAGAACTGGAAAGACCTGGTTCGCTGGAACAACCTCGACAACCCGAACCTGCTCGAAGTGGGACAGGTCCTGCGCGTGGTGGCTCCGGGCGTCGACCCCAACGCGGTGGCAACGAGCCGGCCGGTGCTGGCCACGCCTCGCGTCGAGCCGCGGCCTGCGGCGTCCGCCCCGCCTTCGTCCGCGGCGTCGGGCGCGCCTGTTCCGCTCGCCACGGCTCAGCCCGCGCCGGCGACGGTACCTGCACCCGCGCCTGCGGGGCCGCGCGAGGCCGACGATGACATCGTTTGGGCATGGCCGGCCGCGGGCCCGGTTTCCGTGCCGTTCGACGAAGCGCGTAGCAGCAAGGGGCTGATGTTTCGCGGCAAGGCCGGCGATCCGGTGCTCGCCGCGGCAGACGGCCGCGTGGTCTACGCCGGCTCGGGTCTGCGCGGCTACGGCAACCTCGTGATCCTCAAGCACAACGCCACCTACCTCACCGCCTACGCACACAACCAGACTCTGCTGGTCAAGGACGATCAGCCAGTCAAGCGCGGGCAGAAGATCGCCGAGATGGGCTCGACCGACGCCGACAGCGTTCAGCTCCACTTCGAGATTCGCAAGCAGGGCAAGCCGATCGATCCGGCAAGACTCCTGCCGCCGCGGTAGGCGTGCGCTGGTCGGAGTCTGCCGTGGCACCGGTCCTTGCCTTCGACATCGAGACGATTCCCGACGTCCCCGGGCTGCGCGTCTTGCGCGGTGCCGATCCTGGGTCGAGCGATGCCGAGGTCTACGCGGCCGAAATCGCCGATCGCACCTCGCGCAACAAGAGCGACTTCATGCCGCTGCACCTGCAGCGCGTGCTCGTCGTCTCGTGCGTGTTTCGCGGCGCCCAGGGCTTGCAGGTACGGTCCTTCGTCGACAAAGAGGAGGGTGGCCGCAGCCAAGAGCGCGAGGTGATCCAGTCCTTCTTCGACCGCATCGAGCGGCACCGCCCGCAGCTCGTGAGCTGGAACGGCGGCGGCTTCGACCTGCCCGTGCTGCAGCAGCGCGGCCTGCGCCACGGCGTCGTCGCCGGCAAGTACTGGGACATGGGCGACGACGATCGGGAGTACCGCTACAACAGCTACATCGGCCGCTATCACCTGCGCCACATCGACCTGATGGATCTGCTGGCGATGTACCAGGCGCGCAGCAACGCACCGCTCGACGCGATGGCCAAGCTGTGCGGCTTTCCGGGCAAGCTCGGCATGGACGGCTCCCAGGTCTATGGCGCCTATCTCGAAGGTCGCACCGACGAGATTCGCCGCTACTGCGAAACCGACGCGATGAACACCTATCTGCTCTGGTGCCGCTTCGAAAAGATGCGCGGCCGCCTCGACGAAGCCGGCTACGCCTTCGAGATCGACGCTGCGCGCGCGGCCGTCGCCGCGCTCGACGAGCCGCACTGGCGCGAGTACCTGGCGGCGTGGCCTGCCGAGGAAAAGCCTGCCGCGCCCGCCGCTCCATCGACCGTCGACGAAGCTCCTGCTGATCGACCCACGGACTCCGATCGCCCAGACGCCGCCGCGTCGATCGAGACGTCCGTCTACATCGAGGCTTCGAGCATCCGCACGTAGTCCTCTCGCGTCGCCAGGCGCGGGTTGGTCTTGTGGCAATGGTCGGCCATCGCGCCATCGACGATGCGCTCGTACATCGACGCCGCAACGCCGAGCGCGGCAAGCCCCGAAGGCAGGCCGAGACTGGCGTTCATCGAGCGGATGGCATCGGCGATCGCATCGCCGGTTTCGTCGCTTTTCTTCAATCCCATCGCGTGCGCCATGCGCGCGAGGCGGCGGTCCTTCTGCATCGAGTCCGCGCTCGCGTTGAACTTGACGACGGCCGGAAGGAACATGGCGTTGAGCGTGCCGTGGTGCAGCTTCGGGTCGACGCCACCGAGGCTGTGGCTGAGGCTGTGCACGCAGCCCAGGCCTTTCTGAAATGCCATCGCGCCCTGCATGCTCGCGCTCATCATGTTCCAGCGCGCATCGCGGTCGCTGCCGTCCCTGGTCGCGCGCGCGATGTGGCGCCAGGCGCGCTCGAGGCCGTCGATGCCGATGCCGTCGGCGGGCGGATTGACGGCCGGCGCCATGAAGGTTTCCATGCAGTGCGCGATCGCGTCCATGCCGGTGGCCGCGGTGAGAAAGGGCGGCAGGCCGAGCGTGAGCTCGGGGTCGAGGAGGGCGGTCCTGGGAACGAGATGCCAGCTGTGGAAGCCGAGCTTTCGTCCGTCGTCGACGATGACGATGGCGCCGCGCGCGACTTCGCTGCCTGTTCCCGCCGTCGTGGGCACGGCGATCAGCGGCGCGACGCGTTCGCTGATGCGTGGGCTGCCGCCTTCGATGGTCGCGTAGGTCTTGAGTGGTCCTTCATGCGTCGCTGCGATGGCCACGCCCTTGGCCAGGTCGATGCTGGAGCCTCCGCCGACAGCGACCAGCCCGTCGCAGGAGTTCTCGACGTACACGCGAGCGGCAAGCCGGACCGCGGCCTCGTTCGGGTTCGATGGCGTGGCGTCGAAAACCGCGTGCGGCATGGCGCCGAGCGCGGTGATTGCGCGGTCGAGCAAGCCGGCCGCACGAACGCCGGCATCGCTGACGAAGAGTGGCTTCCTGATTCCGGCGCGGGCGCATTCCTGGGGCAGCAAGGCGAGCACGCCGAAGTCGATCTGAACCTGGGTGATGTAGTTGATCAGTGCCATGGCGACAGTCTGGCACACTCGAAGACGCCCTTGCCACGCCCATCACATGCAACGTTCCGACTTCCGTTTTCTCGAGCGCCTGCGCGTCCGCTGGGCCGAGATCGACGCCCAGAAGATCGTCTTCAACGGTCACTACCTGATGTACTTCGACACGGCCGTCGCCGGCTACTGGCGTGCGCTCGGCGTGCCCTACGCAGAGACGATGGCGACGCTCGACGGCGACCTGTTCGTGCGCAAGGCGGAGCTCGAGTACATGGCTTCGGCCCGATACGACGATGTGCTCGACATCGGCATGCGCTGCGCGCGGGTCGGCACGTCGTCGGCGACCTTCGTCGGCGGCGCGTTCCGTCACGAGCAGCTGCTCGTCTCGTGCACGCTGACCTATGTGTTCGCCGATCCGCAGGGCACGGCATCGAAGCCGGTGCCGCGCGAGCTGCGCGATCTCTTCGATCGCTTCGAGTCCGGTCAATCGATGGTCGAGGTGCGGGTCGGCACCTGGGCCGAGCTCGGCGCTGACGCCAGGGCGATCCGCACCGACGTGTTCATCGCCGAGCAGAAGATTTCCGCCGAGATGGAATGGGACGATGCCGACGAAGGCGCCGTCCACGCGGTCGCCTTCAATCGCCTCGGCCGTGCGCTGGCGACCGGCCGCATGCTGGAGCACGTGCCGGGCGTGGCGAAGATCGGCCGGATGGCGGTTGTCGCGAGCTCGCGCCACAGCGGCGTCGGGCGTGCCGTGCTCGACGCCTTGCTCGACGCGGCCCGGACCCGTAGCGACCGCGAGGCCGTGCTGCATGCGCAACTCACGGCAGCGTCGTTCTACGAGCGGGCCGGCTTTGTGCGGCGAGGGCCCGAGTTCGACGAGGCGGGCATCACCCACGTCGAGATGCTGCGCACGCTCTGAGCGCACAGCGCCGAGTCAGGCGTCGAGGTCGGGCTCGAATGCTTCGACGTGGCGAATGCCGTCGATGAGGTGCGCGATGCGCGCCGCGTGCGCCTCGATTTCGGACTCGAAGCCGGCATCGAAACCTCGGCCTTCGCCAGCGAGCGAGTAGGTCTCCATCCAGGTCTGCATGCCGCCATCGACGCCTTGTCGCGTCAGGAGCCGGGCAAGCAATCCCGGCCGAGAGATTCGCAATTCATGCTGCATGGCCTTGACTGCCGTGCGCGCCGCAGCGAGGTCGGCTTCGCGCACCCGGTAGTAGATGAAGAGCTCGCGCATCGACAACGACTGGCGCGCGAACGCGGCCGCGCTCAGGCCGCAGCTTCGGCGTCCAGCGCCACCGGGTAGGGCAGGTCGGCGCGCCGGAGCAGCGGTCCGTCGGCGCTGCCCAGACGCAGCTCGCCTTCACCGAGGGCGGCGAGACGCACTTCCACCAGCGCGCTGCTGCCTGGCCCGTCGGGTAGGGGCGCCGCATTGGCCACCGTGCCCGCGGCTTCTCCGGCCGCACCGGCGAGGAACACGTCGTTGCCAGCGGCTGCGGCCGCGTCGCTTTCGAACAGGAAGGTGCGCCGCTTGGTCGTGCCGCGGTACTGGCTGCGCGCGACGACTTCCTGGCCGGGGTAGCACCCCTTCTGGAAATCGACGCCGCCGACGAGCTCGAAGTTCACCATCTGCGGCACGAAGCGATCGACGGTAACCGCCTCGATCGTCACGACGCCGCTCTGCACCTCGAGCCAACGCCAGATCCGCGGCGTCAGCGTGCCGGCGGCCGGCAGGACGGAGTCGACGCCGGCGGGTACCGCAACGAGGGCGCGACGCAAGCCCGCGCCGTCGGGCAGGCGGATCACGGCCGCGCCGTGTCTGTCGCTGCGTTCCCAATTGCCGACGTCACCGGTCAATGCCTCGGCGTCCCCGCCGGCCAGGCCCCAGAGCACGACCTCGCCGCTGGCATCGCTGAGCTTGCAATGCGCCCGCAAGACGAACATCGACAGTCGCTTCAAGGTCGGCGCGAGCAGGCTCGCCGAGCAGGCAAGCAGGAACTCGTCGTCATGCGATTTCCAGACGACGAAGCTGGCCTGCAAACGACCCTTGGCGGAACAGAAGCCCGCAAGTCGCGCGTTCGATGGGCCGAGCGAGAGAACGTCGTTGGTGAGTTGCCCTTGCAGGAACTTCGCCGCGTCCGCGCCGCGAGCGCGAATCACGCCCCAATCGTCGATCCGGCATGCGCCGTGGAGGAGAAGGGGCAATGTCATGCGCCATTATCATCAGCCGCCATGGCCAGTGTCGTGAAGGGGTGGGGCGCTTGCGGCGTCGTAGCGCAGCGATGAAGGTCTGGCGAGCCGGGTTCGTGCTGCTGCTTGTCGGACTGGCAGCGGTGGCGTCTTCGACATGGTGGTGGTTGCATCGGCCGCTGACGCTCGCCGGCGATCTGGTCGAGCTATCGATCGAGCCAGGTATTTCTCCGCGCGAGATTGCCGAAGGTTGGGTCCGTGCAGGCGTCGACACCTCGCCCCTGCTTCTCTACGAATGGTTCCGTTGGTCGGGTCAGGCAAGAAAGATCCGCGCCGGCAGCTACGAGGCACCCGCCGGCACGACGCCGATGCGCCTGCTAGAGAAGATGGTTCGCGGCGACGAGACGCTCGCCGTCGTCCGCTTCACCGAAGGCTGGTCCTTTCGTCAGATCCGCGCCGAGCTCGCCCGCGCCGAAGCCTTGAAGCCGACCGTGACTGCCATGAGCGACGCTGAAGTCATGCAAGCCCTCGGCGCACCGGGGGTTTCGCCAGAAGGTCGCTTTCATCCCGACACCTATGCCTACAGCAAGGGCTCGACCGACCTTGCCGTCCTCAAGCGCGCCTATCGGGCGATGGAGCAGCGCCTTGCCGAGGCATGGCAGGAGCGTGCCGCCGACAGCCCCTTGAAGAGCGCCGACGAAGCGCTTGCCCTGGCCTCGATCGTCGAGAAGGAAACAGGCGTCGGTTCCGATCGCGGCCTGGTTGCCGGCGTCCTCGTCAACCGGCTGCGCCTGGGTATGCCGCTGCAAACCGACCCCACCGTGATCTTCGGCCTGGGGCCCGCGTTCGACGGCAATCTGCGCAAGCGCGACCTGCTCGCCGACACGCCGTACAACACATATACCCGCACCGGCCTGCCGCCGACGCCGATCTCGATACCCGGCAAGGCCGCGCTTCTGGCCGCAGTGCGGCCCGAGCCGACCAAGGCCCTCTACTTCGTGGCGCGCGGCGACGGAAGCAGTGAGTTCAGCGAGACGCTGGCCGAGCACAATCGCGCCGTCAATCGCTTCCAGAAAAAGCTCACCACACCGTGACCGGACGATTCATCACTTTCGAAGGCATCGACGGCGCCGGCAAGTCGACCCACATCGAGCCGACCGCGGCGGCGCTGCGGGCCGCCGGGCGAACCGTCGTCTGCACGCGCGAACCCGGCGGCACCGAACTCGCCGAGCGCCTGCGCGAGATGGTGCTGCACGCGACGATGGACGGCGTGAGCGAAACCTTGCTCGTGTTCGCGGCGCGGCGCGATCACATCGGCCGGGTCATCGCGCCGGCGCTGGCGCGGGGCGAAGTCGTGTTGTGCGACCGATTCACCGACGCCACGTTCGCCTACCAGGGTTTCGGCCGCGGCCAGAGCCTCGAATTGCTCGAGCGCCTCGAGGCCGAGGTCCAACAAGGGCTGCAGCCCGATCTCACGCTCTGGTTCGACCTCGAGCCGCACGTTGCCGCCGAACGTCGTGCCCAGGCCCGGGCCGCCGACCGCTTCGAGGCCGAAGACGCAGCCTTCTTCGAACGGGTACGGCAAGGCTATCTGGCGCGGATGAGTGCTGCGCCACAACGCTTCGCCCGGATCGACGCGTCGCAAGATCGTGACCAGGTTGCGGCTCAGGTGGCCGAAACGCTGCGCGAGCGCCTCGATGGCTGAGGCGTCACCGGTCCCGCGTCTGCCCTGGCTCGCTGCGCCACTGCGACGTGCGCTCGAGACCCAGACCGCCCACGCCTTGCTTTTGCACGGCCCGGGCGGCGTCGGTCAGTTCGAGCTCGCGCTGCTGCTGGCGCAGGGCTGGTTGTGCGAGTCAACGACCGTGCCGCTCGGCGAGCGGCCTTGCGGCGTCTGTGCAAGTTGCCGGCTCGTACTGGCGCGCTCGCACCCCGACCTGCTGGTTCTCGTGCCGGAAACCATGCGAGAAACGCTCGGCTGGACTACCAGCGACACCGATGAAGGCGGCGACGAACGATCTGCGGGCAAGAAGAAGCCGAGCAAGGAGATCCGGGTCGAGGAAATCCGCGCCGCGATCGCGATCGCGTTGACGACATCGTCGCGGGGACGTGGCAAGGCGATCGTGATTCATCCGGCGGAGCGAATGAACGGGGTCGCCGCGAACGCATTCCTCAAGACGCTCGAAGAGCCGGCCGGTGATGCGCGCTTTCTCCTTTGCAGCGCCGCGCCGGATGCATTGCCCGCAACCATCCGCAGCCGCTGCCAGGCGATCGCCCTCGCGTTGCCACCAGTGGACGCGGCGATCGCGTGGCTGCGAGAGCAGGGCGTCGAAGATCCCGAAGTCCTGCTCGCCGGATGCGGTGGCCAGCCGCAGGATGTGCTGGCGCTCGCGCAACTCGGCGTCGATGCAGCCGCATGGCGCGCCTTGCCGGGCCGGGTGGCCGCCGTCGAAGCCACGGCCCTGCGCGGCTGGCCGCTGCCCTTGGTGGTCGATGTCCTGCAAAAGCTCTGCCATGATGCCTTGTGCATCGCCGCGGGCGCCGCGCCACGCTATTTCCCCGTGGCGAGCCTGCCGCGGCAAGCCGATATGGCCGCGCTCGTGCACTGGTCGACCGAGCTGCGCCGGTTTGCGCGCCACGCCGGGCATCCGTGGAACGCCGAGCTGAGCGTCGAGAGCCTCGTCGAACAAGGGCGCGAAGCGTTGCAAACGCCTCGTTCGCGGCAGCGCGCGGGCAAGGTCGAATCGCTACACTCCCAGCGATGAGCGAACCTGCTGCTGCCCGTGCCGCGACACCGGGCGTCGGCACGCCCTCGCCAAGCGCCGGGCGGCCGAGCGTCATCCAGCTCGTGTTTCGCGAAAAGGGCGCGCTCTACGCCGCCTACATGCCGATGTTCTCGGAAGGCGGGATCTTCGTCCCGACCACCCGCGACTACAAACTCGGTGAAGACATCTACCTCCTGCTGTCGCTGCCGGACGATCCGCAGCGTTATCCGGTGGCAGGCAAGGTCGGCTGGCTCACCCCGGCCAACGCCTCGGGCGGGCGCACCCAGGGCGTGGGCGTGCGATTCCCGTCCGACGAAAAGAGCCGGGCCTTGCGCGCGCGCATCGAAGAAACGCTCGGGACGTCGCTTTCGTCGTCCAAGCCTACGCAGACGATCTGACCTCTGGCGCAAGGCGAGTCGCCGCTGTCGCTCAAGCCGACCGGCCGCCATGTACGTCGATTCGCACTGCCACCTGAGCTCTCCCGAGCTCGCCAGCAAGCTGCCGGAAATCCGGGCGGCGATGGCCGAAGCGTCGGTCGACCGTGCCCTGTGCATCTGCACGACGCTCGAGGAATTCGAGAGCGTCCACGCCCTCGCGCTCGGCTTCGACAACTTCTGGTGCAGCGCGGGGGTGCATCCGGACAACGAAGATGTTCGCGAGCCCAGTGTCGAAGACCTGCTGGCGCTGGCCGTCCTGCCGAAGGTGGTCGCGATCGGCGAAACCGGACTGGACTACTACCGCCTCGGCGATCGAAGCGTCGCGGACATGGAGTGGCAGCGCGATCGCTACCGCGTCCACATCCGTGCTGCGCGGGCAAGTGGGCTGCCGCTCGTGATCCATACCCGAAGCGCATCGAGCGACACGCTGGACGTGCTGCGCGAAGAAGGCGGCGGGGAGGCGCGAGGCGTCTTCCATTGCTTCACCGAAACGGCCGAGGTCGCCCGTGACGCGCTCGATCTCGGCTTCTACATTTCGTTTTCGGGCATCTTGACCTTCAAGACCGCGTCCGATCTGCGTGCCGTGGCAGCGTTCGTGCCGCTCGACCGCTGCCTGATCGAGACCGACAGTCCGTACCTCGCACCTGTGCCCTATCGCGGCAAGACCAACTCGCCGGCTTACGTGCCGTGGGTGGCCCGGCAACTCGCGTTGCTGAAGGGCCTGGAGGTGGAAGCGGTGGCTGCTGCCACGAGCAGGAACTTCGAGGTATTGTTCGACCGTACCCGCCGCGACGAGGCATGACCGACTTGAGAAATTACTTGAGGTTCATAGCCCAAGCGATCATCGTCTCTATTGACTAAATACATTAGATTATTACCCTAAGTCATTGTCATGAAATGACAATCTCGTAAAGCAAACGCTACATTTTGCCGTCGCCGCCGACACCCTTGTCGGAATTTGCCTGACGCGACAAATCTCCAGATGCCATCTTTGTACTGGCACGTCGACTTCGTACATTGGGCTCAACCGCACAAGCCCAGGACGATCACATGAATACCACCAGCGCCGCCGCCAACCCGTTCGTGCTGATGATCTCTCCCGAGACGGTGTTTGCCGCCATCGAGCGATCGGACCGACTGGCTCGCTTGCAAAGCACGATCTGCCGACCGCTCGACAAGCCGCGCCCCGAAAAGCCCGCCGTCGAACTCAAGGCATTCGACGAAGAGATCGAGTCGATCGAGGCCCTCGATTCTTCCTTCGGCGAATAGGGTTCGCCAGGCCGGCGCAACCGGCCCCGCGCCTCACACAAGCTCGGCGTTGATCGCTTCGAGCGCAGCCGCGCCAGGACACAGTTCCTTGTCGCCGAGCCGGTTCAAGGCCGTGTCGACGGTGTTCAGGTGGCCATGCATATCCTCGGCACCGGCGCGTACGTACAACAGGCCGGTAAGGACTTCGCCCCGCGCCTCGTAGGCGGCGATGTGCGTCATCGCGGCCAGCCGGTCGCCCGGGTCGTAGCCTTCGGCGAGCTTTCGCAGGCGCAGAACGCTGCCATCGTGCTGGGTTATTTCGATCACCTCGCCGGGCGCGTACATCGCGGTGATGGCATCGCGGTGCGGCATGAAGTCGAGCCGGTTCACGGCTTCATTGTGGGCTCGCACGTAGTCGTAGCTCTTGGTGCTGCCAGCGTGGTTGTTGAAGGCCACGCAAGGGCTGATGACATCGAGCAGCGCAGCGCCGCGATGGCTGAGCGCGCCCTTGATCAGTGGCACGAGCTGCTCCTTGTCACCTGAGAAGCTGCGCCCGACGTAGGTCGCGCCGAGCTGCAGCGCCATCGCCACCAGGTCGATCGCGGTGTCGGTGTTGACGACGCCCTTCTTGCTCTTGCTGCCTTGGTCGGCGGTGGCCGAGAACTGGCCTTTCGTCAGGCCGTAGACGCCGTTGTTCTCGACGATGTAGGTCATGTTGACGCCGCGCCGCATCGCATGCGCGAACTGGCCCAGGCCGATCGAGGCCGAGTCACCGTCGCCACTGACGCCGAGGTAGAGCAGCTCGCGGTTCGCGAGGTTGGCGCCGGTCAGCACCGAGGGCATGCGGCCGTGCACGGTGTTGAAGCCGTGCGATGCGCCGAGAAAGTAGTCGGGCGTCTTCGACGAGCAGCCGATGCCGGAGAGCTTGGCGACGCGATGCGGCTCGATCTCGAGCTCCCAACACGCCTGAACCAGCGCTGCCGATATCGAATCGTGTCCGCAACCGGCGCACAGCGTAGAAATCTTGCCTTCGTAGTCGCGTCGGGTGAAGCCGAGCTTGTTCGTCGGCAGGGTGGGGTGGTGCAGCCTGGGCTTGGCAAGGTAAGTCATGCCGCCTTCCCCTTCTTCTTGCGGATCGGCTCGACGTTGTCGGCACGAACGTGCTTTGCGATCTCTTCGATGATGAAGCGCGCCGTGATCGGCGTGCCGTCGTAATGCAGGATCGGCTCGAGCTGCGCCGGATTGATCTCCTGCTCGTTGACCAGCAGCATCCGCAACTGCGCGTCGCGGTTTTGCTCGATCACGAACACCTTTTCGTGCTGGGCGATGAAACGGTCGACTGAGGCGCTGAACGGGAACGCGCGCACCCGTAGCGCGTCGATGTGCACGCCCTTGGCTTGCAGCGTGTCGAAGGCTTCGGTCATGGCCGGGCTGGTCGAGCCGTAGTAGATCGCGCCGAAGCGCGTCTCGCGCGCCGCCTTGCGCAGAACCGGTTGCGGCACGAGCTCTTTCGCGGTCTCGAATTTCTTCAGCAGCCGCGTCACGTTGTACATGTAGTCGGGACCTGCCTCCGAATAGCGCGCATAGGCGTCGCGGGTCGTGCCGCGCGTGAAGTAGGCGCCTTTGCTCGGATGCGTGCCGGGGAGGGTGCGGTATGGGATCCCGTCGTCGTCGACGTCGAGGTAGCGGCCGAAGTCCTTGCCCGACTCGAGATCCGCTTCGGTCATCACCTTGCCGCGGTCGTAGCTTCGCCCGTCGTCCCAGTCGAGCGGCTCGCACAGGCGGTGGTTCATGCCGATGTCGAGGTCGGTCATGACGAAGATCGGCGT
>JBDTNU010000043.1:0-17553 GCA_039933535.1 Caldimonas sp.
TGGAGAACCTGGCGGATTGCTGCCGGGGTGACGACCGGCCCGACTGCCCGATCCTGGACGAGCTCGGAAGCGAGACCGCCTCAGCCATGAATGCCGTGCCTGCCGGGGCCGTGGCCGCCGTGAAGCAGCATCAGCACAAGGAGCAGGGCGCCGACGCGCGAAATCCACGCCGCGGTTCGCACCCAGGCCGGAGTCCCCGACGGCCCTAAGCCGGGTCCCGTCTCGGCGTCTCTCGCATTGCAGCGGTTCGGCTCGGCGCTCTGGGCGCAGGCTTCGCGAGGCAAACACTCGTTGGATGAGTCGAAACAACCGTACGCTCAGTTTCGAGTACCTTGCGCCTGTACGACTTCAACAGTCACGTGCGACAGTGACCGAAATCCCGCCAAGCGCTTGCGATAGAAGCCAGGCGTGCGCAGCTTCGACGTCGTCACGGAAAGCGCCGTCCCCAGTGCAACCGGCGCCTCGCGCTCCCAGATCTCGATGGCGGCGGTTTGCAGCCGTCGCGGGCCCGGGGCTGGTCGTGATGCTCGCCGACACCGACGCTGGCAGCATCATCACAGCGGCGCAAAGCGGTGCCCAGTGGGGGTACCCCCTGTTGCTGCTGCAAGCCGTGCTCATTCCGATCTTGTTCGTCGTCCAGGAGTTGACGGTTCGGCTAGGCATCCTTACGGGCCAAGGCCATGGTCGAGGAATCCGGCAGCACTTCGGGCCGGTCTGGGCATGGATCTCGGTGTCGGCGCTGCTGCTCGCTTGCGTCGGCGCGCTGGTCACGGAACTGAGCGGCATTGCCGGCGTCGGCGCCCTCGTCGGCCTCTCGGGCTGGACCAGCATGGCCATCGTCGTGGCCGGGCTCGTGCTGATGGCCTACACCGGCTCGTATCTGACGGTCGAGCGCATCGCGCTGGCCGTCGGACTGTTCGAGCTCGTGTTCCTGGTCGTCGCGTGGCAGGCCAAGCCAAACGCCCAGGCGGTGATCGCCGGCGCCCTCAGCATCCCGTTCTCGGATCCTAAGTACCTCTATCTCGCCGCGGCCAATGTCGGCGCGGTGATCATGCCCTGGATGGTTTTCTACCAGCAGTCGTCGGTCGTTGAGGAGGGACTGACGATCGATGATCTGCCGGCCGCGCGCTGGGACACGGCGATCGGCGCCATCGTCACCCAAGTGATCATGGGTGCGTTGCTCGTCGTAACGGCCGCCACCATCGGCAATGCGCGATCGGGTCAACCGCTGGACACGGTGCAGCAGATCGCGCAGGCGATCACGCCCTTCCTGGGTGAGCGCAATGGCACGCTGATGTTCGCGCTCGGCATGATTGGCGCGGCGTTGGTGGCCACCATTGTTGTCACCCTCACTTCCGCTCGCACCTTGGGCGAGATCATGGGCTTCAACCATTCCCTCGAGCATCATCCGCGCGAGGCGCCTTGGTTCTACGGGATCTACACGCTGGCGCTCATCCTCGGCGGCGTTCTGGTGGCCTCGGGTGTCGATCTGGTCAAGCTGAGTGTCGGCGTGCAAGTGATGAACGCGCTGCTCCTGCCCATCGTCCTCGGATTCCTGTTTATGCTCGCGCGGCGAGCGCTGCCGGAGCCTTACCGGCTGACCGGCCTCTATACGTGGGTGGTTGGCACCACGATCGCAGTCACTGCGGGATTTGGACTTTACGCAGGAATCGTCGGAACGTTCACCTGAGCGGACAGTACCGCTGTGCCGACTTCTTCAATGAGCTCGCAACAGCTGACTTGCGCCCTTTGAATCAATCCGCCAAGTGCTTGGGACGCATACCCAGCGCCGCGCGCCCGTGCTCGGTGATCTCATACGAGTCGTCGCCAAGGCTAACTTGTTCGAGCCACTGTGTGCCCTCAGTGGTCAAGAAGAACGGTATCTCGCTTTGCTCCAGGCGAACGATTCCGCGCAGGTCAGCGCGGCTGGCAATCGATCTCAGAATCGCCAGTGCAGTGTCGTCAGCCATCACATAGTCCTCTCGAAAAGGTTGGCATCGCGAATGCTACGCGTGGCTCCTTCGCGTCACATGGTAGTTCAGACGACATCTGAACTTGGTCTTGACATGACGGCCTCCAACAAGATCAGTTCTGTCAACCCAGGGGTGCCTGGTTGCAGAGCGGAGCAGCTGTCATCAGAAGCGGCGGTCATCCGTTCCGGCCCTTTCCTCGGGGACCGAGATTCAAGTGCGAAAGGAGCGGGGCCGCATCGTTGCGGCGAAGCCCACTGTTCCTTCTCTAAGGAAGGGCTCGGCGTTTGCGTCGGCTACGGTGAAGCAAAGCGAGGACGCCGATCTTCAGCACCACGAGCCCAAGGAGCGCACCGGCTCCCCACCGCAGTGACGCGTGTTGCCAAAGGCCCCAGGACATCGTTGCATGCACGGCCACGATCAGCGCGATCGACAGCAGAGCCCAGGCGGGCAGCCGAGGCGGCTTCATCCGCCTTGGCCCAGTACCGCCAGGGTGTAGTGGATGTCCCGCACGCCGATGGGACCTCGCTCGACGACAACAAGACCTGCGGCGGCCAGATAGCGGTCGACCTCCTCGGCGGCCACGTGCCCGTGGCGATGGAAGCGCCCAAACCAGCCGCGTCGTGGAGCAGACGAGCCGAATTCCACCACGAGCACTCGACCCGCGGGCTTCAACACGCGGCTGATCTCGCGCGCACTTTGTTCGCGAGCCGACCGTGGCTGGTGATGCAGCATGAGCGTGCTGAACACGACATCGAAGCTCGCGTCCTCGAAAGGCAGTGATTCAGCGGAAGCGAGTTCGAAGGTCACATCTGCGCGCCGCCTGCGGGCCTTTTTGCGTGCAAGGCCCACCATGTCGGGTGAGGCATCGATTCCGTGTACACGTCGGGCCCGCGCTCCCTGCTTGGTCGCCATCACGAGAGACCCGGTGCCGCAGCCGATGTCCAGCACTGCGTCAGCACGGCCCACCTTTGCCAGATGGACGATTCGAAGCAGATAGCGGTCGCGGTTGCCACCCGCGAGGAGCCACATGACAATGTCGTAGAGCCGCGCGTGCCAGCCGCGGAGTAGATGGCCCCGCGGTCGTTCGGATCTCAGCGTATTCATCGCCTGCATTGTGGGCAGTCCACACACCCGGAAAGCGAACATGAGCGCGAAGATGTTCGACAGCGAGGATGGACGCGTGCAGCGTACGGGGCGCCGGCTCCATGAGGCGCTGGCGGACCTCATCTACCGCAAGTCTTACGACCGCATCGGCGTCAAGGAGATCTTGGCCGAGGCGCACATTGCACGGTCTACGTTCTACGCCCACTCGCGGGGCAAGGACGAACTGCTGCAGCAGGCCGTGAGCGACATCGTCAAGGATGGCTTGGAGCAGGACGTGCTCGGCTTCAGCAAGCCGTTACTCCTGCACATGGAAGCGCAGCGGCTTTCCCTCCTCGCGCGCGGGCATCACGCGCAGCTGCACCGAAAGCTGCAGGATGTGATCGAGCTTCGCATCGCCGAGCGGCTGCGACGCGGCCCACCTTTTGTGCACCCGATCGGTCTCACACCGGAGTTGCGCGCGCGGCACGCAGCGTCGACGTTCGGGACGATTCTCGAATGGTGGTCTGTCCGGACCGACCTCTGCGCGGAGCAAGTGGAGGCCGAGTACCGGCGGCTTCTGGAACCAGTGTTTGGACCGTAAATCCAACCGAGCATGTCCAGCTTTGGTGAGCGACTAATTCGGAATGCTTGTGAGCTCCTCGGCTCCGCTTTGGTCCGCGACGCCAATGCTCGGCGAGTCCGCCTGTCTGTCGAGCGCTTCAACATCGACTATGTGAACCGGGCAGTGCTCGCCTCCACCCAGCAGAAGCCGGGGTGCTTTCGATCGGGCGCAGCTCGCGCTATCGTGGCGTTGCCGATGGAACCGGCAAGTGCAAACCGTCACCCGTTCCGAAATGCGCATTCAAATGGGGTAGAGGAGGGGGTACTACTCAATCTTCCAAAGTCAGGAGGCTAGTCGGCGCAAGCATTCCAACACTTCATTCGATCCCCGTCCACTCCGCCAAGATTCAATCTAGAACGGTCCCCAAGAGACCGCCAAGAGACACAAATAGCCCGGTAACCACCCGGGCTTTTTTGTGCCCAAGCGTCTGGAGTACGGCCTCCTGAAAAGGCCCGTCGATCTCGCGGGCCGGATGATGTCCGTGCAGCGAGGCGGCGGTGAGCGAGCCTGACGACGCCCCCTACATCGACGTCGACGCGGTCCACAAGTCTTGCACCGGGCATGGGCGCACGACGGTCGCGCTCGGCGGGATGCCGATGCAGATCGAACGCGGCTCCTTCGTCTCCATCGTCGGCGCCACAAAGAAAGTGCGTTCGGACGACCTGTCCTCGCCGGGCGTCCACTCCTTCTTTGCGCCTTCGGGCGACTTGGAGGCGGCTTTCGCCGAGCGAATCCGCTATGACAAGCATGGTTCTCAAGTCAGGACGTGCGACATGACTGCTTCGCTTCTAGCTGCCCTGGGCCTTCCGATGCCAGCCCATGGACTGCCGGGACAGGCGCCGGCGGGGCCCAAGCAGCCCACCGGCCCGATCCGTGCTCCCGGCGTCGAGCCGCGGGACGAACTGCCCGCTCGGCGCCCGCCGGCGCAGGGCAACGGCACGTCGCAGCCGCCAGGAGGCTCCGTGCCGACCGACCTGCGGATGCGGCCGGATCCGGTCGGCACCGGTGGCTTGCCCCCGAACCTGCGGCCCAAGAATCCGGACGGCGGCGGCGCGCGCAAGTCCAACGAGCCGACCGACGCCGAGATCGGCAACGCGAAGGCTGACTTCGAGAAGACCAAGCTCAAGGGTGCCGAGCAGCTCGCCGCGGTCGTCGCGCGGATTGGCGAGAAGCAGCGCCGGGATCCGCTCGTCGCCGTGCTCCGCAACGGGCTGGCCAGGATCGAGCCCTTCGTTTCCAGGGAGGACTTCAAGAAAGGGTTGCACGCCGCGCTCGACGAATTGGCCAGCAAGGGCCTGGAGAAGGGCTTCGTCAAGCTGATCGAGCTGGCGATCGGCAAGACGGCCGGCGAGGTCAAGCGACCGGACACGAGTGTTCCGCCGACCGGAACGAAGCCCGACGAAGCGCCCGGCGAGCACATCGTCACCAAGGACAAACCGTTCGGCGACGCCAAGGGGAACGAAAGGTTCGTCTTCGAGGGCGCGCCGATGCGGGTCATGCCGGGGCAGTCGATGACCTTCAAGGTGTGGACCCCCGCCCGCTGGAGCCTCAAGAACAAGCGCTGGGACAACACCCGCGTGATCGTCGAGGCCAAGGGCAGCGGCCCGAAGGGCTCGGCATTGCCCAGCGCTCCGTTTCGCAAGACCGGCGCGAACGAGGTGAAGCTGACGGCGCCCGACGTCCCCGGGCTGTATGTCCTCTACATCGAGGCTGCAGGCATTCGCGAGACGAGTCCGGAGTACGAGTTCGAGGTCACGGCCGGCCAGGGCGCGCCCACCGCGGCCGCCGCCGCGCCCTCGGCACGTTCCGAGCGCAAGGCCGATGCCAAGTCGCTCGCTCCCACTGACGACAAGACCACGGAGGTCGAGCTCACGATCGAGAACGCGAGCGATGCCACCTTGCTCATCGTCGAGGAATATCTGACCCGCCTCAGCTTCCAGGGCGTCATCCCGAATGCCCTTGCCCCCGGCCAAAAGGCGACGCTCACGTTCTCCATGCCGGAGGGCGCCATCGATGCGCTGCTCTACGCCGCCGTTCCGGTGGGCACGACGAAGCTGCCGCCGGACTACCCGAGCTGGGAGATCAAGTGCTCGATCGAGCCCGGCGGCAAGCTCGACGGCACGTCGACGTTCGACGCGGGCTTCGGCCTGGCCGGAGAGAAGACGAGCAACGGCAAGGACAAGATTCTCTTCAGGGTCTCAGGCAAGCTCCAGGCCACGGCGGCGGCAACGCCGGCAGCTGCGACGCAGCTTGCCCTCGCCATCGACAACCAGAGCGACCGTCCGCTTCGCCTCGTAAGTGCCGACAACGACGGCGGCCGCTTCGATCCGCCGCCGCCCGCGAAGATCGCGCCGAAAAAACGCGCGGCCTTCGCGTCGCTCGGCTCCGGCGCCAAGGGCGGGACGCTCGTTTACGAACTCGAGGTGACGGAGGGGCCGGTCGTGAGCCCCGACCAGCTCGTCGGTTGGACCATGAGCTGGGCGTCGCCGGCGCAGCCGGGCCAGGCGCCGCAACCCGACTCGACACTGGCTCCCGAATTGAAAGGCTTCTCCCCGTTCGCCGCCGCCGGGGTCGACAGCATCGTCTACAAGCTGGTCGGCGCGACTGCGGCGAAGGGGCCCGGGGCCGCGGTAACGAAGCATCTCGACCTCACCATCGACAACCAGAGCGACCGCCCGCTGCGCTTCGTCGATGGCGGGAACGACGGCGGCCGCTTCGATCCGGCTCCGCCGGCGGAGATTGCGCCGAAGAAGAAGGTTTCATTTGCCGCGCTCGACACCGGCGCCAAGGGCGGAACCCTCGTCTACGAGCTCCAGGTGACGGCGGGACCGGTCGTGAGCCCTGACCAGCTCGTGTCCTGGAAGATGAGCTGGAACCCGCCGGCAAAAGCGGGCCAGCCGCAGCAGCCGGACTCGACGCTCGATCCGGAGTTGAAGGGCTTCTCCCCATCTGCGGCAGGAGGGAAGGGCTCCCTCGCCTTCATGCTCTCCGGGACGAGCGCGGCGGCGACACAGCCAGGGTCGTCGGCGAGCCCGGCCGCGGGGCAGCGTCGCATCGACATCACCTTCATCAATCAGTCCGACCAGCACCTGAAGTACTGGGGTGCCGACAAGATGAAGGTGACTTTCGAACAAAAGCCGCCTGACACGCTGAAGCCCGGCGCCAGCGCGAGCTTCGCGATCGTCGCCAAGGGCGGCGACGAGATCGCTTTCGGCCTGATGTATTCGATCGTGGCGAAGGCAGACGCGAAGGCTGACGCCAGCACGCCGATGTGGACGCCGCGCTTCACCATCCCTGCGGGAACGACAGTGATGGTTGCGGGCAGCGATGTCGTGCCCGACATCGTGGGCTTGAAGAGCAGCGAGAACGCGGGCACCGACGCGGTCAGCTTCGTGCTTTCCGGCAAGACCGTGGCATCGGCGCAGCAGCCGGGGGCGGGCGCGGAGCAGCGCATCCCGATCACCTTCACCAACGATTCGAACATGGTGCTGCGCTTCTTCGGTGCCGACAAGATGGCCCTGGCCTTCGAAGCGAAGCCGCCCGAACTGATCAAGCCCGGGCAAAGCCTCGCCTTCGCGGTGAGGGGCAAGCGCGGCAGCGACATCCACTTCGGCCTGATGTATTCGATCCTTGCGAGCGAAACCGAGACGGGCGACAACGACACGCCCAAATGGATGCCGTATTTCGACCTGCCGCAAGGTGGCGGAATGATTGCCCGTTGCGACCTCGATCACGGCCCGGAGGGGCTGGGAGCGGCTGGCCGGCCGGAGAAGGGTGGCGCGATCTTCTCGCTCTCGGGCAAGTGGACGAAGGAGAACCAGGAGCTGAAGACGCGGATCTCGATCGAGAACACGACCCGGTACAAGCTGCGCCTCGTGCAATCCTCGGCCGCTCCCGGCCGCTTCGACCCTGCACCGCCCGCCGAGATCGCGCCCGGCACGACCATCGTCTGCGCGAGCTGGGCCAAAGTCGAATCGGTGCAGCAGGCGGTCTACGAGCTCGAAGCGGCGAAAGGCGCGGCGGGTGCCGAGAAGGGAAGCCGCAAGCCCAGGCGCTGGACGATCGGCTGGCATACGAAACCTCCTGGCTTCCCGGTTCCCGACAGCCAGGTGGAGAACATCGAACTGCGTGGCGGCGATTGGCAGATCTACGACATCGACCTCGTCAAGTTCAAGCTCGACATCAAGGACGACGCGAAAAGGAAGTAGTTCACGGGCCGTTACGTGGTGATGCCGACGTTCAACCGGGCCGCGCGCGGTCGACATCGTGCTCGGCCCAGACCCGCGGCGATTTCGAGCTGATCGTCGACGACGGCTCGACGGACGACACGCCGGCGTTCCTGCAGCGCTACGCCCGGCGCCTCACTTCGATTCGACTTGACCCCAACGGCGGCAGCAACGCTGCACGCAACCGCGGCATAGCGCTGGCCGACGCCGAGATCGTCGGCTTCCTCGATAGCGACGATGACTATGCGATCGGCGCACGCGTGGGAGGTACGTGCCGAAGGCATCCTGTCGGACGCTGCAACCCCGATCGGAGATGATGAGAGGGAAGGGTAGGGCGCCTCGCATTGGCGTCAAACTCGATGATGACGCGGAGGGGTAGGAGATGGGGTAGCGCGACGCCGCGCCGTCAGCAATGGACAGGGCGCCGCTCGCCCCAACCTTGCCGGCGATACCCGCCCAGCGGTCGGAGCGCGACCAGTCGACCGTCTTCAGCGACGCGACCAACGATGCCGCAGCTTCCGCTTGTTCCTGGCGTCGTTGATCCCCAGCAAGGTGTGGCCGAGGGCGCCAACTTGGTCACGAAGACTCACTTCAGTTCACTCGGCGCCGGCTGAAAATAGACCATGAGCCTGCAGCAAGTCTTCTACGTCAGCCGAGCGGTTACGCGCTACGACACCGACTCTGTCCAAACGATCCTTGGCCAGTCCCGGCGGAACAACCAACGGCAGGACGTGACCGGATGCCTGTTGTTCTCCGGGTGCTACTTCGCCCAGGTTCTCGAAGGCCGACAGGAAGCCGTCGAGGCGTCGCTGGAGCGAATTGGATCGGACCCCCGCCATGTCGACGTCCGCGTCCTCGTGCGTCGGCCCATCGTGCTGCGTGCCTACAGTGCGTGGTCCATGGGCTACCTGCATGACCTCGACCTCGAGGACGAGCTGGCGGCTCTTCTCGTGGACGACGCTCCTGACATGCGCCGGGTTGACCAGATCATGATGCGCATGGCACCCGACTCGGTAATGGGCGCTCTGCAGTAGCTGATTTCGACACGAGCACCCACGCGGCCACCCTCCCGGCCCTGTTCGCCGCCGAGATGCTCGCCTCGTCGCCGACGGTCATGCAGAGGGCATGCAGGTTCCACGCGTAGAGCCTTGGGGCGGTGGGCGAGGACGCGCCGGCCACCAGCGTCGAGCAGTGGACCTCAGATAGCACGATGGCGCCCGCCAGCTCGGCCGGGTCATCGAGGCCAGCATGCCGGACCAGCCCATCCCCCGTCAGGACCGTGCACCTCAGGGCGACACGTCCAACAGCAGCGGCCCGCAGTGAGGCACCAGGACCCCTCGCGGCACCACGGGCCAGCCGCTCCGGAGTCACCGGGCTATTCGGCTTGCCCGTTCTCTCATTTGCCGAGGTCCGATGCCTTCTGCCAGTTGCCACCCGCTGAACCGCTAGCCGTCTGTTCGGTACGTCACAGAGAGTCCAACCCGGAGCGCGCTCTTTCAGGAGCCGTAACGCCTGACCATCATCCCTCCAGTATTCCCGACCAGGCCTTGGTTGCGACCTCGTGGGCGGCTCGCTCGATCAGATCGCCATGCGACAGCACGATGCGGTGAAAATCCCACGCCAGGATGCGCCGAAGGGATACTGCAGCTGCCTTCCGGTCGCTCCAGCCCATCCGGTATTCCGGCGCGGGTCTGGGGTTGTTCCACATGCGGAATATGTACTTGAAAAGGAATTTCAGGGCTCCTCCCGTATGCGGCGTGAGGTCGGTGAAATTCTCGATGAGGTCGACAAGGATCAACGTGCGGCTGGCAACGTGAAACATCGCGACCTCGCGCATGATGCGAGTGCCTTGCACGAGCGCCTGGTCCATCTCTGCGGCCCATTCCGCAGGCGCGACGTCGCCCAGGACGCCGTCGTATTTCAGGCCGGGGCGCCTGCGCTCGATTCCAGGGCAAATCCATGTCTTGGCCTCTGGAAACGCCGCTTGGGCGGTGGCTGCATACGTGTGGTGGAAATTCCCGGGGGCGACGATATGTGCGACAGGACCGAGAGTCGAGATCTCCTTGGCCATCGCCGCCGTGATGTTGCAGGGCGAGTGCAGCATCAGTTCGCCAGAGGCAAGGCGGATCACCGTCATTCGTGCCTCGAACCGCGTACCCGCCAATCGCATGGGATAGGCGCAAAGCCATATCTGATCTTCGACATACGGCGTGAGTGGCATCGCGGTCATTCGGCGGCCCTCCGCAGGTAGTCGGTTGGATCGAATTCGATCTTCAGTGCAAGCCAGACACAAACATCAGGTGAATTTCGGCGGCGAAGTACGACGTGGCTGAAGGAATGACACCGATGCCGATCGGAATTGCGGCCACCTCGACTGACCTTCCAGCAGGACGAGCTTGATGGCCCTGACGGCCGACGCGCTCAGGGCCGGCCGTCGCCGCCGCGTTTTGCCCGATCGTCGATCTCGCCGATCATGGCCGCCAGCGAATTGGTCGCTTCCTTCATCTCGGTGCGCAGCGCGTCGCGCGTCGCGTCGAAGCGCACTTCCAGTCGCTCGGTGGCACCCGTCAAGGCGGTGCGCAGCTCGGTGAACCGCGAGGCCTCGGCCTGGTCGGCAAGCGCGCGCTGCGCCTGCAGCTCCTTGGCATGGCGCCTCGCCTCGACCAGGAGCCGTCCCTGCCAGAACGCCATGTAGCCGGCGAACAGCAAAGCCATACCGCCCACGATCGCCAGCATCACGACGCCGAGCGGTGCCTCGAAGCTGGCCACGCCGACGCTCAGGCTCGTCGGTGCGACGAAGGCGGCCCAGTTGAGTGCGGTAAACGTCGCGAGCAACGCGACGAGGAGGATCGCAACCAAGGTTCGCAGGCGCATGGGGTGTTTCCTTTTTCAGGCTGCGTGACGGACGATGGCTCCGAACGCTAGCGCCAGTATCGTCGGATAGTCAGGGCTGCAGACGACAAGCCTCGGGCAGCCATCGCGGAAGCGCCCGGGGGCCGATGACTGCCTGCACATGGCGCGCGTGCCTCATGCGTAATAGGCGACCAGATAGCCCAACAGGAGGATGAGGACCCAGATCCCCATGCTGCGGGTCGCGGAGACGCGCGCTGGCACGCCGGCCAGGTCGTCGCGCCGGCGCTCGAGCTGCATCAACGCGCGCGAGCCTGCCCGGCGCAAGCTCTGGCCGACGCGCGAGCGGATCGGCGCTGACCACTGTGCCAGCGACGACGCCATCGCGGGAACCCCTCGCCGATAGATCCAGTCGGCGTCGAGGGTGACGGTCAGAGTGCGTCGCAGGAGAGGCAACATGGCGAAGAAGGCGAGCCCGGAGAAAAGCAGCAGCTGGAGCTGCGTGAGCACGTGCGCGCTCGAATAGGCGACGTAGCCGACGTCGTACGGCAGCATCCGGTACAGCGGTTCAGGCCAGACACCGAGGGCAATGCACAGGAAGGCGAACACCAGCATGGCCCAGCGCATGGTGGCTGGCGGCTCCGGCGGGCGCAGTCCCGAATCCTTCTGGAAGAAGACGAACCACGGGAACTTGATGCCGGCGTGCAGGAACACGCCGGCCGAAGCCGCCGTCAGGAGCAGCCAGACAGTCAGCATGCCTCGGTCCGACGCGGCCTGCGAGACCATCGACTTCGAAATGAAGCCCGAGGTGAGCGGGAACGCGGAGATGGCGAGCGCGCCGATGCTGCCGCAGATCGTCGTCAGCGGCATGCTGTGGAACAGGCCACCCAGTTCCGAGCACTTTCGGCGACCCGTCACATAGATCACCGATCCCGCCGACATCAGCAGCAGGCCCTTGTAGAGGATGTGCGCGAAGGCGTGTGCCGCTGCGCCGTTGAGCGCCATCTCCGTGCCGATGCCGATGCCGACGAGCATGAAGCCGACCTGGTTGACGATCGAGTACGCCAGGATTCGACGCATGTCGTTCTCGAGCAGCGCGTAGACGATGCCGTAGAAGGCCATGAAGAGGCCGATCCAGATCAGGATTTCGGCGCCGGGAAAGCCGCGCAGTAGCACATAGACCGCGGTCTTCGTCGTGAAGGCGGAGAGAAAGACCGTGCCGCTCCACGAAGCCTCGGGATAGGCGTCCGGCAGCCAGGCCGACAGCGGTGGCGCCGCTGCATTGACGAGGAAGCCGATCAGGATCAGCCAGTGCGCCGGCGAGTCCGTCGCCATGCGCGTGAAGGCGATGCTGCCGGTCTGGGCGACATGACCGGTGATGCCGGCGAACAGGATGACGCCTCCCAGGAGGTGGATCATCAGGTAGCGCCGCGCTGCAGCGGAAGCGGCTGGCGTTGCCCGGCTCCACAGCACGACAGTCGAACCGACCGCCATCAATTCCCAGAAGACGAACGCGGTGAAGAGGTCGCCGGCGAAGGTGACTCCGATCGCCGAGCCGGCGTAGACGAAGGCGGCGGGGACCTCGACCCGGCTCGTCTGGCCAAGGGCGAAGAGACCGCCGCCGGCAGCCATCAGGGCGAAGATCGTCGCGAAGAGACGAGAGAGCTTGTCGCCCCGCAAAAGCGTCAGCGTGTAGTCGAGGAAGTGCACTCGAAACGCGGGGCCGTCCGGAATCTGCCAGACGAGCGCCAGCACCACCAGTGGCAGGCCGACCACGGCAATGCTCCTTGCCCTGCCGCGCAGCCATGGCAAGGTCAGCGCGCCGGCAATCAGCACGAGCCCGGGATGAAACAGGGTGTCAGTCATCGTCCTCGCCGTAGTAGTCGTCCGACCGCTTGAGCAGCAGGCCCAGGCCGCGCGCGGCGAGGATCATCGCGGCGCAGGACAACAGGCCGAACCAGGCATGAAAAGCGAACACGGCCTCGATCGCGAATCGCGGATGCAGTTGAATCGCGATCTCGGCGAGCACCGTCAACGCGAGCACGGCAAGGAAGAGTCGCCACAGCAGCTTCACGTTGCGCGGCTTGTCGAGCCAGCGGGGGGTCTCGTCGCTCATGTCATCCTCCCGCTCGCAGCTGGCGCGCGAGCGCGAGCGGGATGTCCGGCATCAAGAAAAGCAGCACGGTCCCTGCGGCGGTAGCGGTGAGGGCCAGCACCATCGGCAGCGGCGCTTCGCCATGCCCGGATTCCAATTCGTCGGCCGATGCAACGAAGAACGCCCGGTAGACGATGGGAAGAAAGTAGGCGGCGTTGAGCAAGGTGCTGGCGATGATCACCGCCACCGCAAGCCACTGCGAGGAAGCCATCGCTCCGGACAGCATGTACCACTTGGAGATGAAGCCGAACGCGGGCGGCAGGCCGATCATCGACAGGACGCCGACGGCAAACGCACCCATGGTCCATGGCATGCGCCGCCCGATGCCGTCGAGCTCGCTGACACGGGTCTTGCCCGACACGGTATAGATGGCGCCGGCGGCGAAGAAGAGCGTGATCTTGCCGAACGCGTGCGCGGCGATGTGGAGCACCGCACCGATGATCGACAGCGGCGCCAGCAGCGCCGCGGCGAGAACCACGTACGACAGCTGGCTCACGGTCGAATAGGCGAGCCGGCGCTTCAAGTCGTCGGCCTGCAAGGCGACCAGGGACGCGGCAATGATCGTGAAGCCGGCGATCGCCATCAGCCAGTCGGAGCTCCGCGCGCCAGCCAGCGTGTCGATGCCGAAGATGAACACGAGCACCTTGACGACGGTGAACACGCCGGCCTTGACCACCGCGACGGCATGCAGCAACGCCGAGACCGGCGTCGGAGCGACCATCGCCGCAGGCAGCCATCGATGGAAGGGCATCAGCGCGGCCTTGCCGATGCCGAACATGTAGAGCGCCAGAAGCCCGCCGAGCGCCGCTCCCGACAGCTTGCCGGCGAGGATCCCGCCCGGCCTGAAGTCGGTCGTCCCGGCAACGGCCCAGGTGAAGACAAGCGCCGGCAGCAGAAAGACGATCGACGTGCCCAGGAGGAACCCGAGATAGATCCGCCCGCCGCGGCGAGCTTCGGCGGTGCCGCTGTGCGTCACCAGCGGATACGTGACCAGGGTCAGCAGCTCGTAGAACAGGAACAGCGTGAGCATGTTGGCCGAGCAGGCGATGCCCATCGTGGCGGCCAGCGCCAGGGCGAAGCAGACGTAGAAGCGCGTCTGGTTCGCCTCCTCGTTGGCGCGCATGTAGCCGATCGAGTAGAGCGAGTTGACGATCCACAACGCCGACGCGATGAGCGCGAAGAGCATGCCGAGCGGCTCGACCTCGAAGGCGACGGCCAGGCCGGGCAGCAACTCTCCCAATGCGAGGGCGGGACGCCCGCCGCGCAGGACGCCGGGCAACATGGCCAGGACGACCGCGAACAGGGCGATGGCGGTCGTCAGCGTTACGGCCTCGCGCAGGTTCGGTCTTTGCCGGCAGGCTGCGATCGCCACTGCCCCGACAACGGGAACGAGGAGAGCCGTGGCGATCAAGGGGTCGCCGGTCATCGCCGCGGCCCCTGCATCAGAAGCTCCGCCGCCGCCTTTGCCGAGCCGACCGTGAAGCTCGTGTCGAGGCCGAAATAGACGACCGCCGCGACAAGGAGCAGCGCAGGCAGCAGGAGAGGCCAGGGTGCCTCCCTCGCATTGCCGTGGCCCGCAGGCGGCTCGTGCAGATACGCCATCTCGACGAAGCGCCCGACGTATGCCAGCGCGAGCAGCGACGAGGCGAGGATGAGGAAGACAAGCCACCACTGACCCTGCTGCACTGCGGCCAACACCAGATACCACTTGCTGATGAAGCCCGCCGTCCCGGGAACGCCGATCAACGACAGTCCGCAGATGACGATGGCGAAACTGGTGATCGGCATGACCTTGCCCATGCCGCGTGCCTGCGTCACGCCGACGCCGCCCATGACCGTCGCCATGCCGCCGAGGAGCATGAAGATCGCCGCCTTGGTCACGCCGTGGTTGAAGAGGTGCACGACCGTGGCGGTCAGGCCGGTGATCGAGCCGAACGACAGGCCGAGGATGATGTAGCCGATCTGGCCGATGCTGGAATACGCGAAGAGCCGCTTCAGATCCGTCTGAAAGATGGCCAGCGCCGAAGCCGCGAACATTCCCGCGACCGCAAGGATCAACAGCATCTCGTCCATCGGCAGATGCAGGAAGATCTGCGACGGGCCGAACACGGTGTAGTAGAAGCGCAGCAGAACGTAGATCGCCACCTTCGTCGCCGTGCCGGCGAGAAACGCCGACACGGCGGACGGCGCGTAGACATAGGCGTTCGGCAGCCACTGGTGCAGCGGAAAGAGGGCCATCTTGAGCGAGATGCCGACCGTCAGGAATGCCAGCGCCGCGAGCACCGGGCGCGCGCCCTGCACCGCCTGCAGGCGCTGCCCCATGTCGGCCAGGTTCAGCGTGCCGGTCATCAGGTACAGCAGACCGATGCCGATGACGATGAACGTGGCGCCGATGGTTCCCATGATCAGGTACTGGTACGAGGCCACCAGCGCCCGTCGGTCGCGCCCGAGCGCGATCAGCACGTACGTCGACAACGAAGAGATCTCTAGGAACACGAAGATGTTGAACGCATCGCCTGTGATCGAGATGCCGAGCAGGCCGGTGAGGCAGAGCGCGAACATCGCGTAGAACAGGTAGTGCTGTCGGACCGGGATCTCGGCCTCGATGCTGGCCCGGCAGTAGGGCAGGACAACGGCGGCGATGCCGGCGACGAGGACCAGCATGAACGACGAAAGGCGATCGACGCGGTACTCGATGCCCCAGGGCGGCGGCCAGCTGCCGATGGCGTAGGAAATCGTGCCGTGCTCGGCGACCCGAAGCCAGAGCACGACCGCAATTCCCAGTGCGCACCAGCTGGCGGCGAGCACCACCGCGAACGCAAGGCGCCGCTGCCGCAGCAGCACCGCCAACGGTGCAGACAGCAGCGGAATGACGACCTGCAGCGCGGGCAGATGCTGGGCGAGACTCATTCTCAGGACTGGGGTTCGACCGTCGCTGCGTCCTGAGCGAGGATGGCATCTTCTTCGATGCTCTCGTAGGTTTCGCGAATCCGCACGACCAGGGCGAGTCCGAGCGCGAGGGTCGCGACGCCGACGACGATCGCAGTCAGGATCAGGACGTGCGGCAGCGGATTCGAATAGACCGTGAACGACTCGCCGACGATCGGTGCCGTGCCACCGACGACCTTGCCGGGGGCGATGTAGAGCAGATACACCGACGTCTGGAAGATGCCGAGCCCGACGAGCTTCTTGATCAGGTTGCTGCGGGCGATGACGATGTAGAGCCCGGTCATCATCAGGAAGACGGTGATGAAGTAGGCGAAGTGCCCGAACAGGCTGCCGGCGCCCCCGCCCATCATTCTTCGTCCACCTTGCGCCGGTCGGCGAACATGTAGAAGATTTTCAGCATCACGCCCGAGACCGTGACGGCGACGCCGACCTCGACCCAGAAGATGCCGCGGTGCTGGCCGTGCACCGGATCAGCGTCGAGCACGAAGTAGTCGAGGTAGTTGCCGCCGAGGACGAGGCCGGCGATGCCGACTCCGGCGTAGATCAGGACGCCGGCGGCCATCATCGATTCGACGAGCGGCTCGGGGACGACCTTGCGCGCGCTGTCCAGCCCGAAGATGAGGGCGTAGAAGATCATCGCCGCCGCCAGAATCACGCCGGCCTGGAATCCGCCCCCCGGGCCGAAATCGCCATGAAACTGGACGTACAGCGCGAACAACAGGATGAAGGGGATCAGCAGCTTCGCGAGGACGCGCAGGATCAGGTTGTTCCTCACGCCTTCTTCTCCTCGCGACGACGCCGCAGCAGCGCGATGACGCCGGCGCCGGCGGTAAAGACGACCGTCGTCTCGCCCAGCGTGTCGTAGCCGCGGTAGCTGGCCAGCACGGCGGTCACGACGTTGGGGACGCCCGTTTCGTGCATCGCTTCTTTCAGGTAGCGGGGCGCGACATGCTGGTGAATCGGCGCATTGGCGTCCGAGAACGCCGGCAAGCCCAACGTCCCGTAGATCAGCATGGCGCCCACGGCGGCCGCCACCGAAAGCGGCAGCCACGGCCGGCGCGGCGCGTGGGTTTCTTCGCTCCTGCAAAGAAAGAGCGCGCCGAGGAAGAGCACCGTCGACAGGCCGGCACCGACGGACGCCTCGGTCATCGCCACGTCGACTGCGTCGAGGGCGACGAGCACGGTGGCCATCAGGAAGCTGTAGATGCCGCTGAGCACGATCACCGCGAAGAGATTGCGGCTCAGGACCAGTGCCAGGACCGCCAGTGCCATCAGCACCAGGAGTACGTTGATGATCAGCGCTTCGATGGCACGTCCTCCAGTGGCGCCAACATCGGCTCGAGGCCTCGCGCCATTGCCGCGCGCGCCAGTGCGTGGGCCGCTGCCGGGCTCGTGAAGAAGATGAGCAGGCCGACGATCAGCAGCTTGACGCCTACCAGCGTGAAGCCGGCCTGCAGCATCAGACCGAGCAGGATCAGCCCCGCGCCGAGCGTGTCGACCAGACCCGACGCGTGCATGCGTGTGTAGAAGTCTGGCATGCGCAGCATTCCCGCAGCGCCGACGATGCAGAAGAAGCCGCCGCCGATGAGGCAGGCCCAGCTCGCGATGTCGACCCAGGGCGTCACGGCCCGGCCTTTGGATCGGCTCCCGCGTCGCCGAGGTTGCCGTAGCGAAAGTACTTCATGACGGCGATGG